>NZ_ALPM01000023.1:8355-33723 GCF_000294595.1 Arthrobacter sp. TB 23
CCCGCCGAGCGCGTCGGTGGCCATTGCGACTGCCTTCTCCTGGTCATCGTGGAGGAGGGGCAGGAGGGCTTCAGCAAGCCGGGCTAGGTTCCATTCGGCCACTACCGGCTGGTTGGCGTACGCATACCGCCCGCTCTCGTCGATTGAGCTGTACACCGCCGCTGGGTTGAATTCATCCATAAAGGCGCAGGGCCCATAGTCGATGGTCTCGCCCGAGATGGTCATGTTATCGGTGTTCATGACGCCGTGAACAAACCCGACCAGCATCCACCGAGCCACCAGGGCCGCCTGCGCAGCCATTACCGCCTCGAACAGGGCGAGGTAGGGGTGCTCGGATTGAGCGGCTCCGGGATAGTGGCGGGCTAGCGCGTGATCGGCTAGGCGGCGGATCAGGCCGACGTCGCCGGTCGCCCGGGCAAACTGGAAGCTACCCACCCGCAGGTGGCTGCCAGCCACCCGGGCGAGAACGGCACCTGGCAGGAGGGTCTCGCGGCGTACCTGCCGTCCAGTGGCTACGACGGCGAGAGCCCGGGTGGTGGGGATACCCAAGGCATGCATGGACTCGCTGATGAGGTACTCGCGGAGCATCGGTCCTACGGCCGCCAATCCGTCGCCCCCACGGGCAAACGGTGTGCGCCCGGAACCTTTCAGATGGAGATCGTGTATCCCGCCCGCAGGATCGGTGATTTCACCGAGGAGAAGTGCCCGGCCATCACCGAGGCGGGGGGAGAATCCGCCGAACTGGTGGCCGGAATAGGCCTGGGCCACCGGGGTGGCACCCGGCGGCAGCAAAGTGCCGGTCAAAAGCCGCGAACCCTCGGCGGTCCGCAGCGACTCCGAATCGAGCCCCAGCTGGGCTGCGAGTGGGACGTTGAGGACCAGTAACCGGGGATCAGGCGCTTCGTCGGCCTGCCAGGGAACAGCCATTTCGCTCAGTTCCCGAGCGAAACGGTCGTCGAGGGTAACGGCTAGCTGCGGTGCGACACTCATCTAACGAGCGTACAGCGGGCACCGGGCGGGGTGCAGCCCGAATAAGTTTTCCACGCTAATCATCAGCCACTCTCCTGAACGCCTCCGCTTCTTCCGTTTCACGGTGTCGTCCCAGCCACCAGGCAATGGCGATGGTGAGCAGTGTCGACGCGAGAATTGGGAGGGCCCAACTGAGCCAGAAGAGGGTCGGGTCATACCCCAGCCCCGTGAACTGCACGACGATCCATCCCAGTAGCCCCGAGACCAGGGCAATCCCGGGAAGGACCAGGGGGTTGTATCGCTGATGTCGTCGGTCGGTGATCCGCACGGCGAAGCCGATCACCAGGGTCGCGGCAGCGACGGCGATCAGTGTCAGCATGGTCGCCCCCGCCCGCCCTCAAGACCCGTTTAGAGTGCCCCGAACCCTACCCGGCGCGACTCTTCGGCACCGATTTCAACGTAGCCGAGAACGTTCGAGGGGACGATCACGTGGCGGCCCTTGCTGTCGGCCAGCCGCAGTTCAGCCCCGCCGTTCATGGCCTTCGCGACAATGTCAGCAACCTCGTCGGCTGTCTGCTCGGATTCGAGAACGATTTCCCGATTGACGTTCTGGATACCAATTTTGATTTCCATGGCGGTTTCCTCCTGATGTTGCGGTAACTGGGTGGGTAAGTGCCCTCACTGGAACTTACTCTAGATTTCCTTGGGGAAGCGACTGATTCCGCGCCAAGCTAAACGGTAAATCAGCTCACTGGCAGCATCGATGTCCATGGTGCCGTCGGTCTCCAGCCAGTACCGTGCACTGACCTGCGCCATACCAGCAAGGCCGTGTCCCAGAAGGGTGGCTTCCAGATGGGACAGGTGGGTATCTTCAGCAATAACACCGGCGATGGCATCAGCGAACCGGGCGTTGAACTCCTCGAGCCGACCACTGACGTCGGGGTCGTTGAACAAGTCAGATTCAAACACCAGCCGGTGGGCCTGACTGTCCTGGGCGATGAACTGGAAATAGGCGCGCATGGTTGCGTGGACCCGCAGCTTGTTATCGCTGGTGGACTGTAGCGCCTCGACAAGCAGTGCGGTCAGCTCAGCCAAATGATTCTCCAGCAGTGCCAGATACAGCTCCCGTTTGCCCGGGAAGTGCTGGTACAACACCGGTTTGCTGACCTTGGCCACCTCGGCGATCTCGTCCATCGCGGCACCGTGGTACCCGTTGGCAACAAACACTTCGTGGGCAGCGTTCAACAACTGACGCCTCCGCTCGTCTCGCGGGAGGCGTGTGGCTTTGCCGCCGGTCGGTGCTTCTGCGCTCACGCTTGGTTTGGCCTTTGATCGTTGGGACGGGTTCACTCTGGGGCGATGGCCCGGGGGAGTAGCCACCAGTTTACCCGCGGGTAACCTCGGGATGGCACGGCTGGCCTCCGATAGTTCTACGGGCATACATTTGATGCATGAGCTCACCTGTAGCAGGGCTTGACCCCCTGGTTGCCCCGCATGCAGATCTATCGCGTGAGGAGACCGAACGGTATTCCCGCCACCTGATCATTCCCGGTTTTGGTCTGACCGCCCAGCAGCGGTTGAAGAACGCCCGGGTGCTGGTGATCGGGGCCGGCGGGCTGGGCTCCCCGGCGTTGCTGTATCTGGCGGCAGCGGGCGTGGGCACTATCGGGATTGTCGACGACGACGTCGTCGACGTTTCGAACCTGCAGCGGCAGATCATTCACGGGGTGTCGAACGTTGGGCAGCCGAAAGCACAGTCGGCTGCGGAGAGCATCGCGGAGCT
This sequence comes from Arthrobacter sp. TB 23, assembly GCF_000294595.1. NCBI lineage: Bacteria > Bacillati > Actinomycetota > Actinomycetes > Micrococcales > Micrococcaceae > Arthrobacter > Arthrobacter sp. TB 23. Next base: position 11,108 of record NZ_ALPM01000023.1, read on the forward strand.
GAACCCGCTGGTGACCGTCCAACAGCATGTGGTGCGCCTGGACAACAGCAACGCGTTGCAGATTTTCGCAGAATACGATCTGATCCTGGACGGAACTGACAATTTTGCGACCCGCTACCTGGTCAGCGACGCCGCGGAAATCCTCGGCAAGCCCTATGTGTGGGGGTCGATTCTGCGGTTCGACGGCCAGGTGAGTGTGTTCTGGGCTCAGCACGGTCCGAGCTACCGTGATCTTTACCCGGATGCCCCGCCGCCCGGCTCGGTGCCGTCCTGCGCCGAGGGTGGAGTTCTCGGCGTCCTCTGCGCGCAGATCGGTTCGGTGATGGTCAACGAAGCGATCAAACTCATCACCGGCACGGGGGTTTCCCTTTTGGGTCGGGTACTGATCTTCGACGCCCTGGAAATGACCTGGCGCGAGGTCCGGGTCCGCCGGGATCCAGACGCGGCCCCAGTAACCGAGCTGATCGACTATCAGGCGTTCTGCGGTCTGCCGACCGGGAAGGCACCCGGTGTGCCCTCAGTCAGCGTGGTCGAACTGGACAAGTTGCTGCGCGAACGCGGGAGTGGAAGCAGGGACTTCGACCTCATCGATGTCAGGGAACCGGGTGAATACGAGATTGTCAGCATCGACGGGGCCACCCTGATGCCCAGGAACTCAATCCTGTCCGGGGAGCGGGCGGTCAGCCGTGACAGGGACGTGTATGTGCATTGCAAGGCGGGCAGCCGGTCGGCTGACATCGTGCAGCACCTTCGCACGGCAGGACATTCCCGGGTCTACAACGTTGACGGCGGCATCCTCGAATGGGTCAAGCGGATCGAGCCCGACAAGCCGGTCTACTAGGCCCCCAGCCAGAAGTCAGGCGCCGTCGTCGAACACTTGTGCAGCTGTGGTGGATTTGCCCCGGAATGAACGGCGGAGGCGGTCCAGGGCGGTCGGGGATGCAGCGACTTGATCGCCCGAACGAAACTGCGAGCGTTACGCAGTGCCCGTCGCTGGCGGATCCTGCCGCACCGGGCAGCTGGCCTCAGCCGACTGGTCGGCAGGCGCCTCAAGGTCAATACCGTAGAGGGCTTCAAGGGCGGCCGCATAATCCTGCTGTCGTCCTTCGGCTGCCAGTTCCCGGGCGCGCACGGTTGGAACGTGGAGCAGTTGGCGGACCATCCTGCGGAGCGCGAACTCCACTTCCTCGGCGGCGGCCGTGCAGCCGTGTTGCGCCCTGACTTTCTGCATCTCAGATTCGAGTACCTGCTGGGTGTGCTTCCGCAAGGCAACGATAGCGGTGTCCATGGCCCGTGAGTTCTGCCGGTCCTGGAAAGAGCGGGCTGCTTCGGCCACGAGGGAACTTGCCTGGCTGAGCGCTGCCGCCTGCTCGCTCGGCGCTGCGAGCCGGACCGACTCGAGGGTAATCAGTTCGACGTCGTCAAGGGAGCCCACCGCCGGGTCGAAGTCGTGGCTGAGGGCCAGGTCGACGACGATGAGCTGCTTGTCGACGCTGGCGCGAACACGCTCGACGTCGGCGGCCTCCACCCGGTTGTCGCTGCCGCTGCAACCCACCACAATATCGGCGGTAGCCAGTGCTGCCGGAAGGTCATCGGCGGTGAGGGCTACGCCACCGCGGGTGGATACGAAAGCCTCGGAGCGCCCGGAGGAGGAAAACACTGAGATGTCAGTGCAGCCCTTTTCCTTCAGCAGGGCCATCGTTGCACCGGCGTACGCCCCGGTCCCAAACACCACCACTGACTTGTCGGTGAATTCGCGGGTCAGCGACAGATCGGCGGCAAGCTCCAACGCCACTGAAACGATTGACCGGCCCTGGCTGCCCAGAGCCGTCTGCGCCCCGACGTCCTTGGCGGTGCGAGAGGCTTCCTGGAACAGCCGGACGAGAGGGCCACTGGTGGTGCCGTTGGCCTGAGATTCGATCAGGGCCCGGCGGACCTGCCCGGCGATCTCGCGTTCGCCAACCACAGCTGAGTCAAGGCCTGCTCCGACGGCAAACAGGTGGCGGGCCACGTCTTCACCGGTGCGTGTGGTGAACGCCGAGGATACCCAGCTTTCCGGCAACCCGGACAGTCCGCTGATGCGGGTGATGACTGCAGAGCGTGCAGCCTCGACGTCGTCTGCGGAGGCGGCATCACAGTAAATTTCGAGGCGGTTGCAGGTGGCCAGGGTGACCGCCCCTGAGACGGCGGGCCCGTCAGCGAGCACGGCGGATGCGACTTGGTCGGCGCCGACACTTAGTCGGGCGACGGTTTCCAAGTCCACATCGGAATGGGTTGCAACCAGAGATAGTAAAACCACAGCTCACTCAGCATAGCGAAACGTGCTTCCAAGGCATGAATAGGTTTGCCTAAGTTCGGCGTCTTTTCGCCCGTTCCGGCGATCCTCGGCGGGGTGAGGTTCGCCACCCGGCCAGCGCTTTTGCCCGGCCCCCGGAGAGGGGCAAGCCCCGCTGGTGTCCGGTGGGTTAACCGAAACCGCCCGAACTTGGCACAATCGAGATATGACTCTAAGTGCAACACACCCCCTGGTAGATGGCCGGACTTCCTCCTCGCCGCTGATCTCGGCCTACCGCGGTGAGCGTCCCAGCAGGCGTCCGGTGTGGTTCATGCGCCAGGCCGGTCGGTCCCTGCCCGAATATCGGGCACTGCGGCAGGGGACGGCGATGCTCGATTCGTGCCTCGATCCGGCGATGGCCTCTGAAATTACCCTCCAGCCGGTTCGCAGGCACGACGTCGACGCCGCCATTTTCTTCTCCGATATCGTCATCCCGCTCAAGTTGGCCGGCGTAGACGTCGATATTGTGCCAGGGGTCGGACCGGTGCTCGGTACACCAGTCCGCACCGCCGCGGATGTTGCAGCGCTTCCGGAACTGACCGATGAAGCGCTCGAACCTATCCGGCAGGCAGTCGCCCTGACCGTCGCTGAGCTCGGAAGCACCCCGCTCATCGGGTTCGCTGGCGCCCCCTTCACCCTCGCCGCCTACATGGTTGAGGGCAAACCGTCCCGGGATCACCTCGGCCCACGGACCATGATGCATGCCGATCCGGAAACCTGGGGTGCGCTGACACGCTGGGCTGCCGACGCTTCGGGGAAGTTCCTGAAGGCCCAGCTGGAGGCTGGGGCGAGTGCCGCCCAGCTTTTCGACTCGTGGGCAGGCTCACTGGGCCTGGCCGATTATCAGGCGCACGTCGCCCCGGCGTCCGGACGGGCGCTGGACTTTGTGCGAGGCCTCGGAGCGCCTCTGATTCACTTCGGAACCGGTACTTCGGAACTCCTGGTGGCAATGCATGATGTTGGTGTCGATGTGGTCGGAGTTGACTACCGGCTGCCCCTCGACGAAGCCAATCGTCGGCTCGGTGGCGCAGTTCCCCTGCAGGGCAACATTGACCCGGCGCTGCTCTCAGCTCCGTGGGAGGTCCTCGAGGCCCACGTGCTCGACGTGCTGAAGGCGGGTTCGGCCGCCCCCGGCCATGTCGTCAACCTCGGCCACGGCGTGCCACCTGAAACCGACCCGGCGGTCCTGACAAGGATTGTTCAACTCATCCATTCGGTGGAACCGTAACCATGCCGCACCGTAGCAGTGCCCCACGCGTAACGCCGGGTAAACCCGTCGTTGTTGTTGGGGGCGGGATGGCCGGATTGATCGTGGCCCGCGAGCTGTTGGCCCGCGGTCTGACCGTGACGGTCCTCGAACGGTCATCAGCCTTCGGCGGCTGCGTGGCCGACCACGAGGTGGCGGGCTTAAGGCTTGACAGCGGAGCTGAATCGTATTCCACCCGTTCGGACACTGTGCCCGCCCTGGCACGTCAGCTTGGCCTGGCCGACCGCCTCGTCATCCCTAACCCGGCGGGAGCGTGGATCAGGTTCCCCGGCAAAGACCCCCAGCACAGTGCCATGCCCCTGCCTCGTAGCGGCATCCTCGGTATTCCCGCGGATGTACTCGACCCCGAGATCGTGCGGGCCATCGGCAGGGCTGGGGCGTTGCGGGCATCACTGGACAAGGTGCTCCCGCTGGGCAGCCTGTACAAAGACGAGGGAATCAGCCTGGGCGAGGTGGTGCGCGCCCGGATGGGCATCGACGTCCTCACCCGCCTGGTTGCGCCGGTTGTTGGCGGAGTGTTCTCGGCTGATCCCGATGACCTTGACGTTGATTCCGTGGCGCCCGGACTTCGCAAAATGATGAAGCACCACGGATCGCTCGGTGCGGCAGTGGGCGCCATGCGCGCTGCAGCGCCCGNCGCCGGCTCGGCCGTCGGGGGCCTGAGCGGGGGCATGGCCCAACTCACAGCTGCGTTGACCGACGAACTTCGTGCTGGCGGAGCCGATCTCAGGCCGGACAGTGAGGCGCTCTCAATCGCCCGGTCGGGAACGGGCTGGACGGTAACCACCGCCAGCGGCCCCATTGCAGCCGAGGCGCTGGTGATGGCGGTGGACGGGCCAGGCGCCGTCGACCTTCTCGGTGATGCACTGCCAAGGCTGCGGGAGGACCGTCCCCAGGCGGTTCCGGGGGTGGCTTTGGTGACCCTCGTCGTCGACGTTCCGGAACTCGATGCCCACCCGCGGGGGACCGGGGTCCTGGTAGCAGCCGGGGCTGAGGGCGTCAGCGCCAAAGCGCTCACCCACGCCACCGCGAAATGGTCCTGGCTCGCGGATCAGGCGGGGCCGGGCAGCCACGTGCTCAGGCTTTCCTACGGGCGGGCAGGTCAGCTCGGCGATGAACTGGCCGACGACACCGCGCTCTACGGGGCAGCGCTCGCCGACGCCTCAGCGCTCCTCGAGACCACCATTGATGAAGCTGACGTGGTGGGATGGAAAGTGGTCCGCTGGAACGGTGCCCTGCCCCACGCTTCGGTAGGTCACCGTGACCTGGTGGCACGGGTTCGTGCCGCCGCGGCCTCGGAACGCCACCTGGAAATCACTGGTGCGTGGCTCGCTGGAACAGGTCTGGTCGCCGTCATCGACGACGCCAGGGTGAGAGCCAAAGCCCTCGCTGATCGGTTGGCCCCGCAGGCCAGCGACCCAACTGGTCTGTGATCTTCGCGACTTTCTACGCGCAGTAGAACCTCAGATTTCGGTTTGCTCCTCACTGAGGGGCAGACTAGTACCATGAGTGAGCAAACCCGCACGGAGCACACGCAAAATCCTTCAACAGCCACCGCCGACGACGCCGCGGCTGAGCTGTTCTTCACCCTGTGGACGGTGTTCAAACGCAGCGCTGTGACACAGGGCTCCGCCACCGGCTCCCTTGAGCAGGTCATCGAGTCCCTCGACGCCGACGGGGTGACGCTGCGCGGCTTCTACGACGTCTCCGGAATGCGCGAAGACGCCGATGTGATGGTCTGGTTGCATGGCTCCCAGCCCGAAGCACTGCAGGCCGCCGTCCGGAAGATCCGTCGGACCACCGAATTCGCAACGGCCGAGATTGTCTGGTCCGCCATGGGCGTTCACCGGGCCGCTGAATTCTCGAAGAGCCACTCCCCGGCGTTCTCACGCGGCGTGGCACCGGCCGAATGGGTCTGTGTCTACCCGTTTGTCCGCTCCTATGACTGGTACATCCTCCCGTCGGAAGAGCGCCGCGAGATGCTGTACGACCACGGCTTGAAGGGCCGTGACTACCCTCAGGTCCTCTCCAACACCGTCTCCTCCTTCGCCCTCGGCGACTGGGAGTGGATCCTCGCCCTTGAGGCACCCGACCTGGTCGACCTGGTCGACCTGATGCGCCACCTCCGCGAAACCGAGGCCAGGCGGCACGTGCGCGACGAAATTCCCTTTTACACCGGACGGCGGATCGATACCGCCGGGATTGCAGAGGTGCTCCGATGACCGCTCAGGCCTTTCACCCGCTCGACGGCGTGGACGACAACGGGCGGATGGCGCCCAAAAACTACGACGCCATTGTGCTCGCCTCCTTCGGCGGACCCGAGGGTCAGGAAGATGTCATTCCCTTCCTCCGGAACGTCACCCGTGGCCGCGGCATCCCCGACGAACGCCTCGAGGAGGTCTCCCACCACTACCGCGCCAACGGCGGCATCAGCCCCATCAACGCCCAGAACCGTGCGCTGAAGGCGGCAATGGAAGCCGAACTGGCCAACCGGGGCATCGATCTACCGGTGTTCTGGGGCAACCGCAACTGGGCGCCGTTCATCGCGGACACCCTGCAGGAGGCGTACGACGCCGGACACCGCCGCGTGCTCACCGTCACCACGAGCGCCTACTCCTGTTACTCGAGTTGCCGCCAGTACCGGGAAGACCTGGGGATGGCCCTGGTTGAGACCGGCCTCGAAGGCAAGCTTGAGGTAGACAAGGTCAGGCAATACTTCGACCACCCCGGTTTCGTCGAGCCGTTCGTCGAGGGTGTGACCAACGGTCTTTCAGCGCTGCGCCAGAAGCTGACCGACAGCGGTGAAACCGACGCCCCAATCCATATCCTGTTCGCCACCCACTCGATCCCCACCGGCGACGCCGAGGCCGCAGGGCCGCGGGTCAACGGTGAGGCCGACGGCGGGCCCGCCTACGCCGAGGGTGCCTACGTCGCCCAGCACCTGGCCACAGCCCAGGCTGTGCTCGACCGGGTGCCGGAATCCGCCGGCGTCGACTGGTCGCTTGTCTACCAATCACGGTCGGGCGCCCCGCACGTGCCCTGGCTGGAGCCCGACATCAACGATGCGATCAAGGATCTCGCCGCGGCGGGCACCAAGGGCGTCGTCATCGTTCCGCTCGGATTTGTCAGCGACCACATGGAAGTGAAATGGGACCTCGACACCGAGGCCCTTGAGACCTGCGCCGATCTGGGCGTCCTCGCCGAGCGGGTCCCCACCCCGGGAACCCACGACAAGTTTGTCGCGGGCCTGATCGACCTGGTCTGCGAACGCACGGTGGACAACAACATCGCCGACCGGCCATCCGCCACGAACCTGGGACCCTGGTTCGATGTCTGCCGGCCCAACTGCTGCGCCAACCGCAGGGGCCCCAAGCCCACTGTCGCCGCGGCGGACTCGACTGTCGGACTACCGGGGACGGCACCCGCCTCGTGACCGGGCCCCTGCGGGTGGGCACCCGCGCCAGTGCGTTGGCGCTCACCCAGACCACCACGGTTGCCGAGCGGATCGGCTCGCTCAGCGGCGCAGTCCACGAGCTGGTCCGGATCCGCACCGAGGGTGACGTGCATAAGGGTTCACTCACCCAGATCGGGGGAACCGGCGTGTTTGTTGCGGCGCTGCGCGATGCCCTTCTGGATGACCGCTGCGACCTTGCCGTGCACTCGCTCAAGGACCTTCCAACGGTCCCCGCCGAGGGATTGAACGTCGCAGCCATTCCCGAACGGGCTGACACCCGTGATGCGCTTTGCGCCAGGGATGGGCTTACCTTGGCCACCCTCCCCGACGGTGCAACGGTGGGCACGGGTTCCCCGCGCCGGGCCGCCCAGCTGCGTGCTGCACGGCCCGGACTGGAGGTCATCGACATCAGGGGCAACGTTGACACCCGCCTTGCCAGGGTTGCCGGGCTGAGCGAGTCGGGCCCGGGTGACCTCGACGCCGTGGTGCTCGCTGCCGCCGGGTTGTTCCGGTTGGGGCGCGAAAGCGTCATTACCGAGCTCATCGACCCGGCAGTGATGCTGCCTGCACCCGGACAGGGCGCACTGGCAGTCGAATGCCGGACCGGTGACGCCGTCGACTCACCCTTCGCTGCAGCCCTCAAGGACTACGACCACACCACCACCCGGCTTGCAGTCACCGCCGAGCGGGCGGTCCTGCGCCGTCTCGAAGCAGGGTGCAGTGCCCCCATCGGGGCCCTCGCCACGGTGACCGGCGAAGTCCTTACACTGCAGGCTGTGGTGTGCAGCCTTAACGGATCCCAACTGCTCCGGCTGGCTCGTTCCGGCGGGGACCTCTCAGTCGATGGCGCGGATGCGCTGGGCGTGGGACTTGCCGAGGATCTGCTGGCCGCTGGTGCCGCGAGCATTGCTCCGCTCACCGCCCAATGACCCCAGCCCCAACTTCCGGTAATCACCCGCTGGAGGGTGTCCGCGTGGTGTTGCTGCGAGGTGCTGAGCACGCCGTCCGGACGGTGGGGGAGCTGCACTCGCGCGGGGCCGCAGTGCAACTGCTGCCCCTGATTGACTTCGAGACTCCCGAAGACTCAGCATTGCTCGAGGCTGCCCTGGATGAGCTGGCCGGCGGAGCGTTTAGCTGGCTCGTGGCGACCAGCAGCACCACGGTTCGGGCGCTGAAACAGCAGTTGGCTCGCCGTGGACTTGCGCTTGGCTCAGCGGTCCCGTCCGGCACACGCATCGCGGCGGTGGGGGAGGCGACCGCCGGGGCGCTGTTCGCCGAAGGTCTGAGGGCTGACCTGGTGCCTGAACGGACCGGTCATGAGAGTTCGGCCGTCGGACTGGCCGCCGCCTTCAGTGGGCTGGCACCCAAGGGTCGAATCCTCCTCCCGCAAGCCGACATTGCAGCCGACACCCTTGAGCGCCTACTCAGCGGTCAGGGCTGGGACCTGGTGCAAATCACCGCGTACCGTACCGTGTCCTACCCGGCGGACCCGTCGCGTCGGATCACCGCCAGTGTGGGACCTGGCGGACCCGCTGAACACGATGGAACTGGAGCCAGCGGACCGGAAGCCCCGGATAGGTGCCCCGAGCTGCCCGAACTGGACCCAGCCGGTTTTTGGACAGCTGTCGCAGCTGGCGCTATCGATGCCGTGGTGTTCACTTCCCCCAGCACCGTCCGCAGGTTGAACGAACGGACCACTCACTCACCCGCCGAAGGCTTTCCGGCCGGACTCGCCGCCGTCATGATCGGTGCCAGCACTGCTGCTGAAGCGCAACGGTGCGGTATCCCCATCGCCGCGGTAGCAGCCGACCCGACGCCCGCGGGGATCGCCGATGCGATCGCAGCCGCGATGCAGGACCACCCCGAACGTGAAAAGCTGACTGCAAGAGAAGAGGAGCACCCATGAGTTTCCCCCAACACCGACCACGCCGGCTGCGGACCACTCCGGCGCTGAGGCGCCTGACCGCCGAGCACCGACTGAGCCCCGCCGAACTGGTGCTGCCAGCGTTCATCCGCGAGGGGCTCACCAGCCCGCACCCCATTTCCTCGATGCCCGGAGTGGTCCAGCACAGCACCGAGTCGCTGAAGCGTGCAGCCGCGGAGGCGGTCCAGTTGGGTGTCGGCGGGATCATGCTCTTTGGTATCCCCGCCCAGCGCGATGCGACGGGCAGCGCAGGGCTTGACCCGGACGGCGTCCTGAACCGGGCGATCGCTGACGTTCGGGCTGAGGTGGGAGACGACCTGGTGGTCATGAGCGATGTCTGCCTCGACGAATTCACCGACCATGGGCACTGTGGCGTGCTCGCGTCCGACGGAACGGTCGACAACGATGCGACGCTCGCGGTGTATGCCGAAATGGCTGTCGCCCAGGCCAACGCCGGGGCGCACGTTCTCGGTCCGTCAGGCATGATGGACGGTCAAGTGGCAGTCATCCGTCAGGCGCTTGAGGAGGCAGGGCATCAGGAAACTGCCGTTCTGGCCTACGCCGCCAAATACGCGTCAGCCTTTTACGGCCCGTTCCGTGAGGCAGTCGATTCGCAGCTCAAGGGCGACCGGCGAACCTACCAAATGGACGCAGCAAACCGCCGCGAAGCACTCCTGGAGGTCGAACTGGACCTCGAGGAAGGCGCAGACATGGTGATGGTCAAACCAGCAATGAGCTACCTCGACATCCTCGCTGATGTTGCGGCGCTGTCTCCTGTGCCGGTGGGCGCCTACCAGATCTCGGGGGAGTACGCCATGATCGAGGCCGCCGCTGCGAATGGTTGGATCGACCGTCGTCGGGCTATCGAAGAATCAGTTCTCGGCATCAAACGCGCCGGGGCGAACATCATCCTGACCTACTGGGCCGCCGAACTTGCCGGCTGGCTAAAGGAGTAAACCATGACCGTTTCAGAAGAATTGTTCACACGGGCGCAAACCCTCATGCCGGGCGGGGTCAACTCTCCGGTCCGGGCTTTCGGATCGGTCGGTGGCACCCCCCGCTTCCTGGTCTCGGCCAAAGGCCCCCACGTCACCGACGCCGACGGTCGCGAGTATGTCGACCTGGTATGTTCCTGGGGTCCGGCTCTGCTCGGACACGGCCACCCGGCCGTGCTGGACGCGGTGCACCGTGCGGCGGACAACGGCCTGTCCTTTGGCGCGTCGACCCCGGCCGAGGCTGACCTGGCTCAACTGGTGAAGGATCGGGTGCCAGCGGTGGAACGGCTGCGGATGGTGTCCACGGGTACCGAGGCGACGATGACGGCGGTCCGCCTGGCCCGCGGGTTCACCGGCCGCAACCTGATCGTGAAGTTTGCTGGCTGCTACCACGGTCATCTGGATTCCCTCCTGGCAGCAGCCGGGTCCGGTGTGGCGACCCTCGCGCTCCCCGGCTCGGCCGGGGTCACCGCCGCGACCGCAGCGGAAACCCTGGTGCTGCCCTACAACGACCTGGCAGCCGTCGAAGCAGCTTTCGCCGACCACGGGGATTCAATCGCCGCTGTCATTACCGAGGCCGCGCCAGCCAATATGGGAGTAGTGACACCGGGGCCGGGCTTCAATGCGGGCCTGTCCCGGATCACCGCCGCCCACGGCGCGCTGCTCATTGTCGACGAGGTTCTCACGGGCTTCAGGGTGGGGCCGGGTGGATACTGGGGCCTCACCGGAGGCGCCGCCGGCGCCGAGGAAGCATGGACCCCCGATCTGCTGACCTTCGGGAAGGTGATCGGAGGCGGGCTCCCCGCAGCAGCCCTCGGCGGTCGCGAGGACGTCATGAATTACCTGGCTCCCCTGGGACCCGTGTACCAGGCGGGCACCCTGTCCGGGAACCCGCTGGCAATGGCCGCCGGGGTTGCCCAGTTGAGCCATGCAACCGCTGATGTCTACCAGCAGATCGACTCGAACTCCCTGGCACTGTCAGCCGCGCTCTCCACCGAACTGGATCGCGCCGGCGTCGACCATTCCATCCAGCGGGCAGGGAACCTGTTCAGCGTGGCCTTCGGGACGTCGGCGGGCGGCGTCCACAACTACGCCGACGCGCTGGCCCAGGACTCCTACCGCTACGCCCCGTTCTTCCATTCAATGCTGGAGTCGGGTGTCTATCTGCCGCCGTCCGTCTTTGAGGCGTGGTTCCTGTCCTCCGCGCACGACGACGCAGCCATGAACCGGATCTACGACGCGTTGCCTGCTGCTGCGGCTGCCGCAGCAGGAGCGACGCCCGTCGGCTGACGCCTGTCGACTGACACCCAGGCACAAACAAGGGAACCCCGCACGGAAACGAAAGCCGTTTCTATGCGGGGTTCCCTGGTGTGGGCTAGGACGCGGGAGCGACGTCTCCGCTGGGCCACTGTTCCTCGATGTAGGCCTTGACCTCGGGGGAGTGCAACAGCTCCTCGAGCTTCGCGATCCGTGCATCACCGTCCGAAGCGGTGTTCCAGGCCAGGAAATTGGCGTAGGGATTGCCATCAAGCGATTCAACGACGAGGGCATCAGCGGTGCTGAGACCCGCGTCGAGAATGTAGTTGCCATTGATGATGGCCAGGTCAACGCTGGGGTCCTGGAGATCGTTGAGCAGCAGTTCGGGCTGGTTCTCGATGAACTCCAGGCCCATCGGGTTCTGCTCGTCGGAGAGCGCAAGTACTGAGGCGTCCTCGGCAATGCCCTCAAGAATCCCGGCATCCTGCAACAGCGTCAGTGCGCGGGCCTGATTGGAGGGGTCGTTGGTGATGGCGATGCGTCCGCCCTCGGGGATGTCCGAGACGTCCTCATGCTGCTCGGAGAAGGCAGCATACGGCTCGATGTGGACGCCCTCGCCGTGGGCGAAGTCGTACCCCTGGCCTTCGACCTGGCTGTTGAAATACGGCAGGTGCTGGAAGTAGTTGGCGTCCAGGTCACCGTCGCTGAGCGCGATATTCGGGGTGGTGTAATCGTCGAACTCAGTGATCTCGAGGTCGAGTCCCGCTTCCTCGGCGAGATTCTCGTCGACGAACTCAAGGATCCGGGCGTGGGGCTGCGGGCTCGCCCCAACGGTGATGGTTTGCGGGTTGGCGGGATCCAGAGAGGAGACGACCTCGGTGTCGGCTGAACCGCCACAGGCGCTCAGCATGAGGGTAGCAGCGACGCCGGTAGCAGCGAGGGTGAGTAACTTACGCAATAGAACAGGTTTCCTTTCAAGGGGCGTACAAAAGTAGGTGCAGGCAGTGAGTGTTGGGAACGGCGACGGCGTCAGCTGCCGACCACCTGGACCGCAGCCTTGCGACGCAGCCGTTTACCGCTCCCGGCCGTCGCTGCCGAGCGGTGATCCACCCGGCGCGCAGCCCAGTCCCCGGCGAGCTGAATGGCCTGCACGATGAGGACGATGATGATGATTACCACCACCATGACGGTGGTGTCGAACCGTTGAAGGCCGTAGTTGTAGGCGAGTCGGCCGAGACCACCGCCGCCGATGATGCCCGCCATCGCCGAGTAGCCGACCAGGGTGACCAGCGTCGTCGTGAACGCGGCAATCAGACCCGGGAGCGCCTCACGGAGGAGCACCTTGGTCACCACCTGCATTCGGGTGGAACCCATCACGAGAGCAGCGTCGATCTTGCCTGAACTGACGTCGCGGAGGGAGGTTTCGACCAGTCGGGCGAAGAACGGGATGGCGCCGATGCTTAGTGATACCGATGCCGCAACCGGTCCGATCGAGGTGCCGGTCAGGAGCCGGGCGAGCGGGATCAGTGACACCATCAGGATGGCGAACGGAATGGAACGGGTGATATTGACGACGACGCCGCTGATCACCTTGTTGGTCAGGGGCATCGGCCGCAACCCGTCGGGGGCGCTGGCGGAAAGAAACACGCCCAACGGCAACCCCACCAGAAGGGTGAAGAAGCCCGAGATGCCGATCATCTGCATCGTTGCTGCGAATTCTTCGGGCAGGGCACGGGTGATGCCTGGGTTAGTGAAGAGCTGATCAAAAAAATCCATCATGCCACCTTTGCCGCGACGCCCTGGGACTGCAGGTACTGCAGCATTTCTTCGACTGGCGCCAGCTCACTCACTTCGATTCGTAGCCGGCCGAAGCGGCTGTCGGCGAGATTTTCGACGCTGCCAGCCAGAACATTGATGCTCAGATCGAACCGTCGGCCCAGATCGGACAGGACCGGCCCTGACGCGACATCCCCCGCCAGGAGCAGTTCGAGCGCTGGCATTCTTCCTGGCCGATGGGCTGGTAGCGGCAGCAGCGCCCGTGACAGTTTTCCGTCGAGCTGGGCCGCCACGTCCTGCAGCCTGCCATGTTCCACCACCCGGCCATCCTCCAGCAGCGATACCGAATCGCAGATGCGCTTCACGACGTTCATCTCATGGGTGATGATCAGCACCGTCAAGCCCAGCGTGTCAGTGAGGTTATGGATCAGATCCAGGATGTCGTCAGTGGTGGTTGGATCGAGTGCCGAGGTGGGCTCGTCGCAGAGCAGCACGTCGGGATCGGAGGCGAGCGCCCGGGCAATACCCACCCGCTGCTTCTGGCCACCGGATAACTGCGACGGGTAGGCATCGGCGAAGCCAGCCAATCCCACCAGATCCAGGAGACGTGCCACCGTGGATGAGATATCTGCCTTGGGGGTCTTCACCAGTTCCAGGGGGTGCGCCACATTCTGGGCAGCCGTGCGGGAATCCATCAGGTTGGCGTGCTGGAAGACCATTCCAATTCGACGGCGCGCAGTGCGGATCTCTGAATCCTTGACAGCGGTCAGTTCACGACCGTCAATGGTGACCGACCCGGAGGTGGGGCGGTCCAGCAGGGTCAGGCACCGCACGAGGGTCGACTTTCCCGCACCGGAATGACCGATGATGCCGTGGATCGACCCGCGGGGCACGGTCAGGCTCACCCCGTCAAGGGCGGTAATGGTGCGGCTGCCCTGCTGGTAGGTCTTACGCAGGTCGGAAACTGTGATCATGGGCCCTCATGGTTGCTGGCGACGGCCGGATGATCGGGTGTATCACGGCCGGAGGGCGAATCGATCGACGCCCAAGCCATCATCACACGCATGAAAGAAGTGACTGAACTTTAGTGCCCTGAATCACTCATCGGGCGCCGTCTGGGGCATCCCCGCCTCCAGATCGAAGAATCTTCGGAAAAATGGACTCGCGGCGGCGTTCCCGTGATGTCCCTAGGAGGCGATAGCGGGCCAGCGCCCTTCAACGACTGCCGCCGGATCCTCGCGGCGGAGGTATTCCTGGAAGCTCGCGGCCTGCCGGGCCGCCCACACCACCTGCGATGCATGAAGTACTCCTGCAGGACGTTGCAGATGCGGGAAGCGTTCGGCAAGGACCGCCGCGACCTGCAAGGTTGCCAGCACATCCGCGGCCGACGTGTGGGCGTTTTCAAACGCCACCCCATAGTGTTCAGACATAGCTGTCAGGGTCCGTTTTCCACGGCGGAAACGATCAGCCTGCTTGTCCATGATGTACGGGTCGAGGACCGGGAACGGATGGGGTACGGGTACCGCATGCCGGGCACCTTCACTGGCCAGCACAGTGAAGTCGTAGCGTGCGTTGAAAGCCAGGACGGGAATTCCCGCTGTGAACAGACGATTCAGGACTGCGGCGATTTCCTGCACTACCCGGGCCACCGGTTGGCCCTCGGCACGGGCCCGCTCGGTGCTGACCCCATGGATTGCTGCAGCCTCCAGGGGGATCTCAACACCGGGGTCGGCCAACCACTCATGTTGCTCAAGCGCTGAGCCATCCGCGTCCACCAGCACTATCGACGCGGTGACAATCCGGGCCGCCAGCGGGTCGCGTCCAGTGGTCTCGAGGTCAAAGGCCGCTCGTGGGTGGTGATGCCAGCTATCCATGCCTTTGACGCTATCCTCCAGCACCGACATTTCGGGTGAGGTGGGTCCGGTTAGGCTGGAATTCATGAATGATGAATTCGCCGAGGCGGTGTACGAGATAGCAGGAATGATTCCTGGCGGTTCAGTCCTTTCCTATGGCGACATCTCCGAGCTGCTGGAGTGCGCTGGCCCCCGGCAGGTCGGTGCCGCAATGTCCCGGTGCGGCGACGGTACGCCGTGGTGGCGGGTGGTCCGCGCCAGCGGCCTTCCTCCGCTCGGCCACAGCGCAGAGGCTTTACCCCGTTATGTGGCTGAGGGGACCCCGCTGCGAACCAGCGGGGATACCCGATCCCAGGCCCGGGCGGAGCCGGGGTACACGATCGAGATGGCTGCGGCCCGATGGAACCCAACCGAAACCGAACGGGGTGCAATCGAGGTGACCCGTTCCGCACTGGCCGGGGGTTCGGAGCCGATCCCTAAAACGTCAGACCCCCATGATTGGCTGAAACCATGAACGCTAGACCACGATTGGTAACAGCAGGAGATGCGCGGGCCGGGCAACCGTCAGCCACGGCGCCGGTCCTTAGCCCTGAACAGGCAGAAATCGTTGCTCTTGGCGCCGGTAGCGGACCGGTGCTGGTGTTGGGCGGCCCAGGGACCGGCAAGTCAACCGTGCTGGTCGAAGCGGCGGTGCGGCGGATCGATCAGGACGGGCTGGATCCGGCCTCAGTCCTGATGCTGGCGCCGTCCCGCCTGAGCGCAGCACGGCTTCGTGACGCGTTGACCTCCCGCCTGAACCGCAGCCTCAGCGCAGCACCAGCACGGACCTGGGCGTCTTATGCCTTTGACCTGATCCGCAGGGCGCGAATTGAGGGACGGATCCCCGAGCTGATTCGCAGCCCCCGTCTCCTCTCCGGCGCGGAACAGGACCTAATCATCAAGGAGCTCCTGGACGGTCACAACCGTCCCGGGGCGACACCGCTGGGGTGGCCGGAGGGTTTGACCCTCGCCCTTCCCACCAGAGGGTTCAGGCAAGAGGTGCGGGAGCTTTTCGACCGGGTCAGCGAGTACGGAATGCATCCGGATGAACTGGCTGACCTGGGGCGTCGTTTCAACCGTCCAGACTGGACAGCGGGCGCCCAGCTGTACCAGGAGTACCGTGACGTCCTGGATCTGCGGATGCCCGAGGCATTCGACCCGGCGGGCGTGCTTACCGCGGCCCGGAACCTGCTGGAGGTCGACGCGGAGCTGCTGGCACAGGAGCGATCCCGGCTGCAGCTCATTCTCGTAGACGACTACCAGGAGTCGAACGCGGCTGTCCATGCCCTGTTCACCCTGCTGGGCAGGGACAGCGACGTCCTCGTGGCGTCGTGCCCGGACGCCGTCGTCCACGGTTTCAGGGGCGCCCGGCCTGAGCTGACCGGCAGACTGGCACAGGACCTCACGGGGAACACCAAGCTGCTGACGGTTGCGCTCAGGACCTCCCACCGGCTAACCGGGCCGTTGGCGGAGGCATGGCAAAACGTCGCCTCACGCATCTCGGTCGTCGGCGGTGCGGGCGCGTACAGAACGCTGGAGCCTGCACCGCAGGGCCCAACAATTCTCAATGAGGTGGGGTTGGTCTCCGCGCATCTGGTGGATTCCTCATTCCACGAGCTGCGGTATGTGGCACAACGGATCCTTGAGGCACAACTCTTCGCGGGACGGAGTCTCGGCGACATTGCAGTGATCGTGAGGACCGGGGCCCAACTGGCCGAGTTTCAGCGTTATCTGACCGGACAGGGGATTGCGGTCAACGTTCCGGCAGCGGAGCGGGCCATTCGTGACGAACCAGCGGTGAAGCCGTTACTGGACATTTTTGGGGTCGTCCTGGGCCAGGTGACCCTGGATGCGGCGTTAGCCGTGTCCTTACTATCATCACGGGTGGGCGGCGCGGGGACACTTGAGCTCCGCCGGTTGCGGCAGAGCCTTCGCCAGACGGAAGTGGCGGCCGGCCGGGGGAGGACCAGCGACGAGTTGCTGGTTGAGGCACTCACCGACCCCTCGCTGATTGGCCCAGGGATGCAGGGCGGTAAAGCGGCACGAAGGGTCGCGCGAATGATCTCAGCCGGAACGTCAGCTCTTGAGGCGGAGGGAGCGAACCCCGAGACGGTGTTGTGGGCGCTGTGGGAGGCCTCAGGGTGGTCAACTCAATGGGCCGACTCAGCGGTTGCCGAGGGAGCGTCCGCTGCCCGCGCGGACCGCGACCTCGACGCAGTAGTGGCCCTGTTCCAGACGGCCGAACGGTTCGTCGACCAGGTGCCCGGGGCGGCGCCGGCCCGGTTCCTCGAGTACCTGACCAGCCAGGAACTGCCAATGGACACGTTGGCGCCGCGCGCCCAGAACCAGGAATCCGTGGCGCTGCTCACCCCCGCCAGCGCTTCCGGTCGGGAATGGCCGGTGGTGATCGTGGCAGGTATCCAGGAGGGGACCTGGCCCAATCTGCGGCTCAGAGGGGAATTGCTCGGTTCAGGCGAACTCACCGCGCTGATGGATTACGGAGCGGATTTTCGCCGGCACCGCGACCCGTTGATCCTGATGCAGGAGATCCGCTTCGACGAGCTTCGCAGCTTCTCGGTCGCCGTATCCCGGGCCACCGAAGAATTGATTTGCTGTGCCGTGGCATCCGATGAGGCACAGCCCTCACCGTTCCTGGACCTGGTGGATCCGTTGCCCCCCGGTCAATTGGAACGGTCCCGGACCGAGGTGCAACGCCCGCTGACGCTGCGCGCGCTCGTGGCTGAACTGAGGAAGTATGCCCAGCAAGCGACCGCATACCCTGAACTCTCTCGGGAAGCGACCCACCATCTGGGCGCTATGGTCAACCATTCTCCTACGGTGCCGGGAGCCCACCCCCGTGAGTGGTGGGGCCTCCAGGAGCTCTCCTCCAGCGCACCGGTGGTGCCCGGCGACCAGCCCATCCCGGTGTCTCCTTCCAAGGTTGATGCTGTCCTGAAATCACCGTTGAACTGGTTCGTATCGGCGGTCGGCGGTGAGCCGACGATGGACTTCGCGCGGTCTCTGGGAACGCTGGTGCACAGCATTGCCCAGGACTTCCCGGATGCCACCGGTAGTCAATACGTTGAGGAGTTGCAGCGCCGTTGGCCTTCCCTCGGGATGAAGGAGAACTGGGAGGGGAGGATCGATTTTCAGCGTGCCGAACAGATGGTGCGGAAGCTCGCTGGCTACGTGATTGCGATGCGGCAGGCAGGTCGGTCACTGGTCGGCACTGAGGTCGATTTCGAAGTGGACCTGGAGGTGGCAATCGGGGATGCCCCGCGCGTCGCGAGATTGAGGGGGCAGATCGACCGGCTGGAAATCGATGCTGAGGGCAGGCTGGTCATAGTCGACCTGAAAACCGGCAAGTCCTCGCCCTCGCTGGCGGATCTGGACCGGCACCCGCAGTTGGCCTCCTACCAGGTCGCCGTGAATGAGGGGGCACTCTCTGCTGGGCAGGTCGCAGGATCGGGTGGGGCCGCCCTGGTTCAGCTGGGAACCACCCGCAAGGAAGCGGGAGTCCAGCAGCAACCCGCCCTGGCGGCCGATGATGGGTGGGCCCGGGAAATGATCGAGGAAGCAGCACGTCTCATGTCGTCAGCGCAGTTCGATACGGTGCATGATCCGAAGCGATCAGGCCACGGTGGGTCAGGTTGTCGACTGCCCGAAATCTGTCCGCTGTGCCAAGAGGGACGGCAGGTGACCGAATGAGCAGCGCAGCAGCCCCGGTCGCAACTGGTGGAGTGCCCGCCAATCGGGTGGCCCAGCGGTTTTCTGCCAGAGAACTCGCTGAACTACTGCACCGTGATCCCACTTCACCAGTGCAGTACCCCACACCAGATCAGGTCACCATTATTGAAGCGCCGCTCGAACCGCTGCTCGTCATTGCGGGCGCCGGATCAGGTAAGACCAAGACCATGGCTGACCGGGTGGTTTGGTTGGTAGCCAACGCACTGGTCCGGCCGGAGCAGATCCTGGGTGTAACTTTCACCAAAAAAGCAGCCGGAGAGTTGTCCACCCGGATCCGGCAGCAATTGTCGGCACTGTACCCAGCGTTGGACGCCGCCGGATATGAAGGCACCGACGAGGACCGGCTAGACCCGAGCGTGTCGACCTATCACTCGTACGCCAACTCGATTGTCCAGGACTATGGATTGCGCATCGGGGTGGAGCGGGACTCGGTGCTGCTCGGTGCTGCACAGGCCTGGCAACTGGCCAGTTCCGTGGTGGAAGCGTATGAGGGGGAGTGGGAGCATTTCAGTGCCGCGAAGTCCACCCTGGTCAAGGCGGTCCTCACCATGGCCGGGGAATGCGCTGAACATCTGGTGACACCGGCCGAAGTGAGGGCGGTGCTGAGGGAACACATCTCGGCCGTCGGTGAGCTGGAATACGCGACGGGCACAACGCGCCGCCCGGCACAGGCTGTTGCCAGGCTGCTGGACAAACTGCGAACCCGGGTGACCGTCACCGAACTGGTCGAACACTATTCAGATGCCAAACACACCCGTCGGCAGCTGGACTTCGGTGATCTGGTTGCTCTCGCAGCAAGGATTGTCAGCGACATCCCCGAGGCGGTGGAAATGGAGCGCCAGAAATTCCGGGTAGTCCTGCTGGACGAATTCCAGGACACCTCGTTTGCACAGATGGTGTTGTTCTCAAAGCTCTTCGGCGACGGCAGGGCGGTGACCGCTGTGGGGGACCCCCACCAGTCGATCTATGGTTTCCGCGGAGCTTCGGCCGGTCAACTGGGAACGTTCCGCACCACGTTCCCCCTCACCGCCGACGACGGGTTACGCCCTTCATCGGTCGCCAACCTTTCGGTCGCCTGGCGCAACGGCACCAGTATTCTCGCGGCAGCCAACGCTGTTGCCTCCGAACTCAATCGTCAACCCAGCTGGCTGCGCAGTTCTACCCTGTTCGTCCCTCCGCTGGAACCGAAACCCCGGGCAGGAGTGGGGGAGGTGTATCTGGGTAGGTACCTGTGCGAAGCATCGGTACAGCTGGACGGCGAAACGGTTACGGGTGAGGCCGCTGCCCTGGCGGACCAGGTGGAGCACCATCGACGGCGAGGTTTTGAGGTCGGTGCCGAGGGCCGGGCGCTCAAACCGACCGTCGCAGTCCTATGCCGTGGGCGGCGGCAGTTTGAACCCATCCGTCAGGAACTGGCGAAGCGTGGCATTCCGGTGCAGATTGTGGGACTTGGGGGCTTGCTCCGCACACCCGAAATCGTTGAACTGCTCGCAGTGCTGCGGGTGCTCGGCAACCCGGATCGATCCGATTCCCTGCTGCGATTGCTTTCGAGCGCCCGCTGGCGGATCGGCGCGGCAGACATCATGGCCCTGGGTGACTGGTCCAGGCAACTGGCCCGACGTAGGCTCTGGTCCACGCCCGCCACCGAACCGGCCGACGACGTCGAAGCCGGAGCCGGGCAGGAGGCCGACACGGTGCTGCCCGACACCGTCGAACTGGGCAGTCTGGTCGAGGCAGTTGACCATCTCCCACCGGCAGATTGGGTCTCAAACAGCGGACGCGAGCTGAGCGGCGAAGGACGAATCCGGCTCATTCGTCTCCGCGACGAATTGCGGGTACTCAGGGACTTCGTCGGGGACGATCTCACCACCCTGATCAACGAAGTGGAACGTCGCATCCTGCTCGACATCGAGGTGGCAGCCAAACCGCGGGTGGGGATCCATGAGGCACGGCGCAACCTTGACGCTTTCGTGGACGCCGTCGCCGGATTCAGCTCGACGGCGGAACGCGTGGACCTGGCCGCGTTCCTGGCCTGGCTTGAGGCAGCAGATGCCGAAGAGGATGGGTTGCCGGTCACCGCACTCGAGACCAACCGGGATGCTGTGCAGCTCCTCACCGTGCACGCCGCGAAAGGACTGGAATGGGACATCGTCATTGTCCCGGGGCTCAACGAGGGTGCTTTCCCCAGCGGATCCGACTCGCGCTGGAGCAGCGGTGACTCGGCTATTCCATGGAATCTCAGGGGAGACGCGGGAGAACTGCCGCACTGGGACTGGGACCAGGAGGATCAGGTTTCCTGGATTGCCAGCGAGAAAGAGTTCACCGCGGAGGCACGCTACCACGCCGAGCGGGAGGAACGCCGGCTTGCCTACGTCGCGTTCACCCGGGCCAAACACGTGTTGGTCTGCACGTCTTCGGCCTGGGGTGGCGGCCGGACCAAACCCACCCCGGTGTCCACCTACCTCACTGAGCTGCTCGACCTGGCCGAACACCACCAGCCGGGCTTCGCTGTGCTGCAATGGCTGACCCAGGAGGAGGAAGGAGACAACAACCCGGCCAACGCGGCGGAAACCCGTGCCTCCTGGCCAACAGACCCGCTCCACACGCGTCGTCCGGAAATGGAGACCGCAGCGGCTGCGGTCCTGACAGCGGCAGCCGCGGCATCCGATTCGTCGGAAACCAACGCGGGAACTGGGCCGGCTGGCGCTGGCGGGCGGTGGTCCGAGGAGACGCGACTGGCTCTGGCCCGGCATTCCCGGGCAACCGGCAGTTCAGAAGTCGAACTCCCGGCGCACATCTCGGCGTCCCTCCTGGTGGAGCTATCCGATGATCCTGCTGCGGTGGCCCGTCAACTTCGGCGGCCGGTGCCGCGGCGTCCCGGAATGGCAGCCCGGCGTGGCACAGCCTTCCACACCTGGATTGAGGAGTACTACGGGACCAGCGGCATGCTGGACCTCGGTGAAACCCCGGGTGCCGATTCCCATATCGACGATGCCCTGGACCTCGACAGTATGATCGCTACCTTCAGGCAGTCAGCATGGGCCCACCGCCTGCCGGTGGAACTTGAGGTCCCCATCGAAACGAAGGTGGGTCCGCTCGTGGTTAGGGGACGTATCGACGCGGTCTTCCGGCACGACGACGGAACGTGGGAACTGGTCGACTGGAAGACTGGCACCCCGCCATCGCGGGAGAAACTAACGGTGCGGTCGGTGCAGCTCGCTGTCTACCGGTTGGCTTGGGCGCGGTTGAAGGGAGTTCCGCTGGAGTCGGTTCAAGCGGCGTTTTATTACGCCAGCACCGATACGGTGATTCGACCACATGATCTGGCTAGCGAGGCAGGACTCGAAGACATCATTATCAGGGCGACGTCCCTGCACCAGGACTAGGTTGCCAGCGCTTACTGCCGACTGCCGCGGAAGATCAGCTGGACTTGATGATCGGCAGCGACGACGTTTCAGTGTCGTCGGCCGGAACCGGTGAGACTGAAAACGGGCGAGGATTCTCGGTGGTGTTGGCCGACTCGTTGCCCGCGTCGCCATCAGTATCCGGCGACTCGGCACCAGTGCCAGTGCCGGGATCGCCGTCGTCGAAGCCCGAAGTGTCGCCGCCGTCGTCCTCAATAGTTTCCCCAGCCACCGAATGGTCGTCGATCGGTAGGGCGGGTTCCGCGACCTCGCCGTCGGCACCGTTGTTGTCCAGACCGTTGTTGTCGGCACTGTCAGTGTCGGCACCGCTAGTGTCGGCGATCGTGGTGTCGGGCTGGTGCTGTGACTGCTGTGCCCGGTAGGCGGCGGCAGCTGCTTCCTCGGCCTGCAGGTCCCGGTCAAGGGTTGACATCATGTCCTCGGCCTCGGCGATCATCTCGGAGTTGTTCATCGCCACGCCCCGCACCAACCACTGCGCCAAGGCGAATTCTGCGGCGAGAGCGGCACGCCGCATCAGGTGCGGGTCAGCGGCTTCGCCACGAGC
>NZ_ALPM01000023.1:33730-47235 GCF_000294595.1 Arthrobacter sp. TB 23
GACGTAGGCGTTGTGGACGGCGTCGGCGAATCCCGGGTTGCTGGCTGCCAGCAGCCAGGCAAAGTCGTCGGCTGGATCGCCCACTCGCAGGTCGGTCCAACCGGTTACCGCGCTGACACGACCGGCCGAGATCAGCAGATTGTCTTCGTGAAGGTCCCCGTGGACCACTGTCGCGTGGAACCGCCAGAGCGTGACATCCTCGAGCGCGTGTTCCCACCGTCGCAGTAGATGCGCAGGTATTCTGCCGGTGGTGGCGGCCTGGTCCAGCTCGTTCAGCTTCCGTTGCCGGAACTCGTTTGCCTCGTAGCTGGGCAGATCCGCGTTATGAACCAGCAGCGGGGGCAGATCGTGGATCGCGGCGAGCATCCGCCCGAGTTCCTTGACCAGCTCATTCCCCCCACCGGCCAAGTCGTCCAGCTCGCGGACGGAACCTTCGAGATGCGCGTACACGAAGGTACACAGCTCGCCCTGCCGCAGTGTCCCCGCGATGTGGGGGACCAGGAACGGCAGCTCCGCCCTGATCGCGGGTGTGAATGCCTTCAAGGCCTGTAGTTCAGTCTCGAGCCTCATTGACGCGTCGGGGTGTTTAGGGGACCGTACCCGCCACTGTTTCCCGGAGTCGTCGACTAGCAGCGCCGATTCGAAATCCGCGGCATCGTCGGGGATGCCTGCCACCCCGGTAGGGGTAAGCCCGGGTACGGCGGCGCTGGCAATCGCCGCGAGTTCCATGGGTGTCCGTTTCACATCCTCAACGGTAGGGCTGTCCTTCCCAGAAAGAGCCGTTGCCGGTCGGCGAGTCGTCAGAAGCTGCCACCGCGGTCAGCAAAAGTGGTACTGAAATGTGTTTTGGGGGACCGAGAACGTACCGTAGAACCATGAGCGAAACCCTCCGGATTCCCACCCTTCCGTCCTTCGGAGCGCTACCGCTGGCGCGGGTGGCGCTGGACCGTGGAGGGGCGCTGCGTTCAAGTCCCTTGCTGCTCGATGAGCTGTGGGGTGCTCCCACCACGCGTGTGATGTTCATCGCCCAGGGGAAATCCCCAGTTGTTGACGGGAACCTCCTGTTCGTGGATTCGGCGACCGTTAGCCGTCCGGAAACCTTGGTCTACCTGGGGCGAACCCTCGCCGACGATCCCGATCACGGCGGCATTCCGACCGGTACCCACATTCTGCTCGCAGTGCTGGAATCCATGGACAACGAAATTTTTGACGGCACGAGCTGGCTGGGCCTCCGAGAGGTGGCGCTGGCTCTCTCCGGCCGGGACGCGGGCATCTTCGTTCAGGCCGCGTCGATTGCGAACTGGCATGCGAAGCACACCCACTGCCCCCGTTGTGGGGCGTTGACAGAGGTTGTTGAAGGTGGCTGGGTGCGGCGCTGTCCAGCCGATGAGTCGAGCCACTACCCCAGGACCGACCCGGCCATCATCGTCGCAGTGGTGGACGACGCCGATCGGCTGCTCCTGGGATCGGCGGCCGCCTGGCCCGAGGGACGGTTTTCCACCCTGGCGGGTTTCGTCGAACCGGGAGAGTCGCTGGAAGCCGCTGTTATCCGCGAGGTGGCGGAAGAATCAGGTATCGAGGTCCACTCACCCCTGTACCTGGGCTCGCAGCCGTGGCCCTTCCCCGCCTCCTTGATGGTGGGGTTTATCGCCACTGCCGTGAACACCAACCAGGTGCCGGATGGTGCGGAGATCGTGGACCTCCGATGGTTCACGCGGACGGAGCTGCTTGAGGCAGTTCGAAGCGGCGAGATCACTATCCCCACTGGAGCTTCAGTCTCACGGGCGCTGATTGAACACTGGTACGGCGGCTCGCTGGACCTGGCAGTCGAGGGGGTCCGGCTCTAGGTATGGAGACAACTCTCGAAGAGAGGATCCTCGCCGGCCTCGATGATGAACAGCGGACAGTCGCCTCCACGCTGACCGGGCCGCTCTGCGTTCTCGCCGGCGCGGGAACGGGTAAAACCAGGGCCATCACCCACCGGATTGCCTATGGTGTCCACACCGGTGTCTACAAACCACAACAGGTGCTGGCGGTGACCTTTACGGCGCGGGCCGCCGCGGAGATGCGGACCAGGCTCCGCGACCTGTCCGCCTCGGGAGTGCAGGCGCGGACGTTCCACGCCGCCGCCCTGCGGCAGCTGCAATACTTCTGGCCACAGGCAGTGGGTGGCCCCCTGCCTGCTCTGGTGGACCACAAAGCGCAGCTCATCGCAGAAGCGTCGAGGCGGCTCCGGTTATCGACGGACCGGGCCGCGATCAGGGATGTTGCTGCGGAGATCGAATGGGCCAAGGTGTCCATGCTTACCCCCGAGCGGTATACAGCCGCGGCGGTTGGTCGGGTCGAGCCCGCAGGCATGGACCACACAACAGTTGCCCGTATCTTTGCTGGCTACGAGGACCTGAAGCTCGACCGCAACGTCATTGACTTCGAGGATGTGCTGCTGATTACTGTGGGGATCCTGCAGGAGGATGAGAAGGTGGCGGCCACCGTGCGCGCCCAGTACCGGCATTTCGTGGTGGACGAGTACCAGGACGTTTCCCCGCTGCAGCAGCGGTTGCTGGATTTGTGGCTCGGTGACCGCCGCGAATTATGCGTGGTGGGTGATGCCAGTCAGACCATTTACTCATTCACCGGGGCAACCTCGCGGCATTTGCTTGATTTCACCGATCGGTATGAGGGTGCACAGGTGGTGCGGTTGGTTCGCGACTACCGGTCGACGCCGCAGGTGGTCAAACTAGCCAACAACCTGTTGGCCGCGCGAACCGCAGAAACCGGCCGTCAGGCAGGCTCCTCGAGTTGGTCTACCCCGCTGGAGCTTATTGCCCAGCGCGACGCCGGGCCGGAACCCTCGTTTACCGAGTGCAGCGACGATGAAGCGGAAGCCGCCGAAGCGGCCAGACGGATCAAGGCGCTCATGGATGGTGGGGTGCTGGCGAGTGAGATCGCGATCCTCTACCGCACGAACGGCCAGTCAGCGGCCTATGAACAGGCGCTCGCCAGCGCCGGTATTGGCTATCAGCTTCGCGGCGGTGAGCGTTTTTTCGCGCGCCGGGAAGTCAGAGATTCGCTGCTGCAGTTGCGTGCCGGCGCCAGAACCGCAGAAACAGACGATGTCCCGCAACTGGTGCGGGACATTCTCGCGAGCCTGGGGTACACCTCGGTGGCGCCGGCGAGCTCGGGAGCGGTCCGGGAGAAGTGGGAGTCGCTCGCCGCGCTGGTCGCTTTGGCTGACGAACTCAGCGCGGCCCGGGCTGCTGACGGATTCACCCTTCAGGATTTCGTGGCGGAGCTCGAGGAACGGGCCGCCGCCCAGCACGCACCGACGGTACAGGGCGTCACCCTCGCGTCGCTCCACGCGGCGAAGGGCCTGGAATGGGATGCCGTGTTCCTGGTCGGCCTGAGCGAGGGTCTGATGCCGATCTCCTTCGCTGACACGCCGGAGGCTGTCGACGAGGAGCGCAGACTCCTCTACGTGGGCATCACCCGGGCGAGGGAACACCTGGCGCTCTCCTGGTCCACCGCTCGCACCCCGGGAGGGCGGGCCAGCCGGAAACCGACCCGGTTCCTCGACGGGCTTCGCCCAGGCGTTTCCGGTGATCGGGCCTTCCGGACGCCCAAGGTCAAGCAAAGCCGCAAGGTGTCGGCTCCGTCGACCTGCAGGGTGTGTGGGAAGGTGCTTGGGTCCGGCTCCGAACGAAAGATCGGACGATGTGGTGACTGCCCGGCGACGTACCAGGAAGCCACCTTTGAGGCGTTGCGGGCCTGGCGGTTGGACCAGGCTCGCGAAAATGACGTGCCCGCGTTCGTTGTGTTCACCGACGCCACCCTGGTCGCTATTGCCGAGGCACGGCCAACAACGATCGAGCAACTGGGGGCGCTGGCCGGGATTGGTCCGGCCAAACTCGAGAAGTACGGGGAATCGGTGCTGTTGATCATCGCGGAAAGTGAGTGAGAGCAACCCATGACTGTCAAGGATCCGCCCGTCGAAGTCAGACGGTCCGCGAAGCGCAGGCGGACCGTCAGCGCTGACCTGCGCGACGGCGTCGTGATCGTTTCCATCCCAGCCCACTTCACCGCGGCCCAGGAAAAAGACTGGGTGCACCGCATGGTCACCAAACTCCTGTCCAAACAGCAGTCGCTGACCCCGGCGCTGGACGGCGCGGACCAGACCAACCCGGGGGAAGAGCTCCTGCAGCGCGCCGGGGCACTGTCGGAAGCCTATCTGGCCGGGCGCGGCCAACCGGTGAGCATCGGATGGGTGACGAACCAGAATTCCCGGTGGGCATCGGCCACACCGGCCCGCAAGACCATCCGCCTCTCCCACAAGCTGCAGGGAATGCCCACCTGGGTGGTTGACTACGTCATCCTGCACGAGATGGCCCACCTCATTGAGCCCTCCCACAACCGCATGTTCTGGCGGCTACTAGAGGCGTATCCCCGAACGGAAGCAGCTAAAGCGTTCCTTGAAGGTGTGTCCTTCGCTTCCAACCACGGAATGGCAAGCCACTAGCGGCTGCGGCACCGAGCAACGATTCGAGCTGGGTCATCGTGCGGGCCAATCATCCCACTGGTGACCCCCGGAGGCGTAAATGCTGGCGGTGTCGATGAGGTTGATTCCTGCGTCGATGGCACGACGGAAGACCCCGATCGAACCCCCGTCGCCTTGTCGCCCCAGTCGCCGAACATCCTGGGGCCGAAGCAGGACGGCTGACCCCGACGCCGGTCCGGCCGAACTGGGTGGCCAGCTGAGCTGTGCCCTGCTCAGGTACTAGGGCTTGCCGCCCTCCGGGGAACCTTCGCCGTTGGTTGGCTGATCCCCGGACTCGGGCGACTCGTCTGGTGACGGGGTCTCCTCAGTTTCGTCGAAGCCGCCGTCCAGTAGCCGCTGCAGGGCAGCGTCCACCTCGGAATCCGACGACTCGGCGAGCTGTCGACGCTGGCTGAACCCCTGAGGGTCGTCGAGATCCTCGGCGGTCGGTAGCAGATCGGGGTGTTCCCACACCGCATCGCGGCCTTCGATGCCCCGTTCGGCGGTGAGATGGGCCCAGAGCGTGGCAGCGTCGCGTAGCCGTCGTGGACGCAATTCAAGGCCCACCAGGGAAGCGAACGCATGTTCGGCCGGCCCGCCGGTGGCGCGCCGGCGGCGGACCATTTCCCGCAGCGCCGCAGACGACGGCAGATTCGCGGTGGCAGCGGCGGTCAGTTCATCGACCCACCCCTCCACCAGGGCCAGGGCAGTCTCGAGCCGCACCAGCGCAGCGTCCTGCTGCGGGGTACGTTCCGGCATGAAGACACCCTCGGAAAGGGCAGCCTGCATGGACTCGGGATTGGACGGGTCGATGTCCCGTGCCACTTCCTCGATCTTTGACATGTCGATGTGAATGCCCCGGGCATAGCTCTCAACTGCACCGAGAAGGTGCCCTGAAAGCCAGGGGACCTGGGTAAACAACCGGGTATGGGCGGCTTCACGGACGGCGAGGAACAGCCTGACTTCCTGCTCGGGAATATCCAGACCCTCGCCGAAGGCCGCGACATTCACTGGCAACAGGGCCATCTGGCCCTCTGCCAGGGGGACCCCAATGTCGGTGGAACTTACAACATCCTTGGACAGGGCACCCACGGCCTGGCCGAGTTGCATCCCGAACATCGCCCCACCAAGATTCTGCAGCATCGAGGAGGCGCCGCCCATCATGGTCTTCATCTCCTCCGGCAGTTGCCCGGAAATGGCGTCGGACAGTGCCTTGGCGATGCTCACCGCCACCGGTTCCGTGAGGCGCTTCCAGGTGTCCATGGTGGCCTCGACCCATTCCGCGTGGGACCACGCGCGGCCAAGGGTGTTGGTGGAGGGGAAATCGGTGACAGGGTCGAGCCACATCTCCGCAAGCCTCAGCGCCTCATCGACGTCGCGGCGCTGCTGAGGGGTGACCGAGGGGTCCCCATCGGCTGCCGCGACGCGGCGCGCGTGGTCGTGGGCGAGCTGCCAATTCACCGGCCCATCGCTTTGTGCCGCGAACATTGCCTGAACCTGCTGCATCATCATCGCCATGGCCTGCGGATCGGACGGCAGACCAGCGGCTTTGGCGAGCTCCTGCGGATCCATGCCCTGCGCATTGCCGCCCATCAGACGGGCCAGCATCTCGGAGAGGGGATCCTTGGGGGTGTCGCCGTCGTCGTTGGACGGATCTGACGGGTTGGAGGTCACTGCTACCACCGGTCCTGGAATTGGCTGCTGGGATGGGCTGCTCGTCTACTGCTGGTTGTGGGCTCTAGCCACAGTCGTCGAACATCGTGTCGGTTCTTCCACGTTACCCGCCGTGTCGCGGGGTTGTCCCGAACGCGCTGAACCGTTCGCTGAGGGCAAAGCGGCGGCGGCCGGTCGATGGGTGCTGGACTCGCGCCCAGGAAGTACGCTAAAGAAGCTCGATGATGCGCGGTTCGGCCGCGGCAGAGCAGCATGAAGGACCACCAGGGCATGCGCAGTGTCTGACGAAGAGAAGGTTTCCTGTTGACCCAGCCCACCTACAACGACCCGCCAGTGCCGCCCACCAGGGCCAAACGGGATCCCCGGTTCACTGTGATGGCAGTGTCCGGGTTCCTCGCGCTGCTCCTGGGCGGCGCCGCCGTCCTGCTGCCGGCGCCCTATGTGGTCGAATCGCCTGGGCCAACGTTCAACACGATCGGGGAAATCGACTCCCAGCCGCTGATCGAAGTAGAGGGCCGCCAGACCTACCCCACCTCCGGCGACCTCGACCTCACCACCGTGTATGTGACGGGTGGGCCGGGGACCCAGCTTGGCATCTTCGAAGTGTTCAGAGCCTGGCTGAATCCCACCGAATCTGTGGTGCCACGCGAACTCCGGTATCCGCCGGACGCCACCCAGGAAGACATCCAGGAGCAGAACGCCGTCGCCATGACCTCATCGCAGGAATCGGCTATCGCTGCTGCGCTCGGGCACCTCGATATCGACTTCGACGAGGAACTCTCGGTTGCGGGCCTGATCGAGGATGCGGCAGCTACCGGCATTCTGGAAGAGGGCGACGTCATCACCTCGGTGGACGGCACTGACATCACGAACATCGGGGTCCTCCGGGAGTCCCTGAACGCCGCGAACGGCGACTCAGTCGACCTTGGGCTACTGCGCGACGGCGGGGAGGTCACCGAGGCGGTGACCCCCAAGGAATCCGAGGGGGGCGATTTCCAGCTCGGCGTGGGTCTGGTCGCCAACTTCACCTTCCCTTTTGATATCACTATTGCGCTCGACAACGTCGGCGGCCCCTCGGCGGGATCGATGTTTGCCCTGGGCATTGTTGACCTGCTCACCGAGGGCGAACTCACCGGCGGTAAACACTTCGCGGGGACGGGCACCATCGACTCTGCGGGTCAGGTGGGGCCGATCGGAGGAATTCGCCAGAAACTAGCCGGTGCACGGCAAGCTGGAGCTGAAGTGTTCCTGGCCCCAGCCGCGAACTGCAATGAAGTGGTGGGCTATGTACCGGACGGCTTGCAGGTGGTGCGGGTGGAGACACTCGACGACGCGGCGGAAGCTGTCCGCACGCTGGGAGCGGGCGAGGACGGTTCGGCCCTCCCCACCTGCGAAGCCGGGTAGGTCGGCCAGTCGACCGGCTTCCCGGCAGTGGTGGGTGGTGATTTGGACACGGTTTCATTTCGATCTGGTGTCAGGCCGCCCGGATCGGAACGAAATTGGGTGGCCCGGACGTGTTCAAGGCAGAATGGAGATTCATGGAACCAGTCCGTCGTGCCGCTGATTTTGGCGGTTCGAGAGCGGTTTCCGTGATCCAACGGATCCAACGATGAGGTAAATGTGACTTCCGGACCAGACCGGCCGTTCGGCAGCAGGCCGAGCCAAACCAATTCCAGTAGCGCGAAAAGACGCAGCCCGCTGATCCCGACGTTGGTGGTGCTGGCCGTTCTGGTCATCGCCTTCGTATACGTCTCACAGGTCTACGCTGACGTCCTGTGGTACAACCAGCTCGGCTTTGTGGAGGTCTTCGTCACCGAAAACCTTTCACGGATCGGACTGTTCGCGGCTGCCTTCCTGATTATGGGCGCCAGCGTGTACTTCAGCCTTCGGGTGGCCTACCGGTCCCGCCCAATTTACGCGCCCGACAGTGCTGTCCAGGACAACCTGAACCGGTATCAGGCGCAACTTGAACCGATCCGTCGCCTTCTGATGCTCGGCATCCCCGTGGTGCTGGCCGCATTCGCCGGAACGGCGGCCGCCTCCCAGTGGCAGCCAGTCCTGCTGTTCTTCAACCAGGAACCGTTTGGTGAGCAGGACCCGCAGTTCGGTCTGGATATTGCCTTCTACGTCTTCACTTTGCCGTTCCTGACCTTCGTGGTCGGCTTCCTGATCAGCGTGGTCATCATCAGCGCCATCGCGGGTGTCCTCACCCATTACCTGTACGGCGGAATCCGCCTTGAGGAAAAGGGACTCTTCACTTCCAAGGCCGCCAGGATTCACGTCGCTGTGCTGGCTGCCCTGTTCCTGCTCCTTCAGGGCGTGAACTACTGGCTGGACCGGTATGCCACCCTGACCGGCACCGGAGGGAACTGGGATGGGGCCCTGTACACGGACGTCAACGCGGTAATCCCCACCAAGGCGATCCTTGCCGCGGCGGCCATTATTGTCGCTGTTCTGTTCATCGTGTCAGCAGTCATCGGACGGTGGCGGTTGCCGATCATCGGTACCGCAATGCTCGTCATCGTGGCGATTCTTGCTGGTGGAGTGTACCCGTGGGTCATTCAGCGTTTCCAGGTGGTGCCGTCCGAGTTCAGCCGCGAGGAACCGTTCATTGAACGAAACATCGATCTGACCCGCGCCGCCTACGGTCTCGACGAGGTGGAGACCACCGACTACAACCCGGTAGAGACACCGGAAGCGGGCGCTCTCAACGCGGACGGCGAAACCACCGCAAACATCCGGTTGCTTGACCCGAACCTGGTCAGCGACGCGTTCAGCCAGCTGCAGCAGTTCCGTCAGTACTACCAGTTCCCCCAGACGCTCAACGTAGACCGGTACGAGATCGACGGTGAGATCGAGGACACGGTGATCGCTGTCCGTGAGCTGAACACCGCCGGTGTGCCGGACGGCTGGATCAACGAGCATGTGCTCTATACCCACGGTTACGGCATTGTCGCCGCGGCCGGTTCGACCACCGAACCGGATGGCCGCCCCACGTTCATCCAGTCTGGCATCCCCTCAACCGGTGCGCTCGGGGACGAGTCCACCTACGAGCCGCGGATCTACTTCGGCGAGGAGTCACCGCTGTACTCGGTGGTTGGAGCTCCTGAAGGCGCGAACCCGATTGAGATCGACCGTCCCCAGAGCGAAGAATCCGATCAGCAGTCTCGCAGTACCTTCCAGGGCAGCGGCGGACCCAACGTGGGAAACATCTTCAATCGATTGGTCTACGCGCTGAAGTTCCAGTCGACTGATCTTTTGCTCTCGGATCAGGTCAACAGCGAATCCCAGATCTTCTACGACCGGGACCCGGTCGAACGGGTCGAGAAGGTCGCCCCGTACCTGACGCTCGATGGCAACAGTTATCCAGCGATCGTCGACGGTCGGGTCAAGTGGATCATCGACGGGTACACGACGACCTCGGATTACCCCTACTCGACGCAGCAGGAACTCCAGTCGGCGACCCAGGACTCGCTGACCGCCGAGGGTCTTGCCACGGCGCTCCCACCGGAGCGGGTCAACTACATCAGGAACGCCGTCAAGGCGACGGTTGACGCCTACGACGGATCGGTGGACCTGTACGCCTGGGACGAGGAAGACCCCATTCTCAAGGCGTGGCAGAACATCTACCCCTCCTCGCTGCAGCCCTATAGCGAGATGTCAGCTGAT
Organism: Arthrobacter sp. TB 23; assembly: GCF_000294595.1. NCBI lineage: Bacteria > Bacillati > Actinomycetota > Actinomycetes > Micrococcales > Micrococcaceae > Arthrobacter > Arthrobacter sp. TB 23. The sequence goes on from NZ_ALPM01000023.1 coordinate 43,605, forward strand.
TTGATGTCCCACGTCCGCTACCCGGAGGATCTGTTCAAGGTGCAGCGCGAATTGCTCGCCCGGTACCACGTGACCGAGACCGAGCCGTTCTACAGCAACAACGAGGCCTGGAGCGTCCCGAACGATCCCACCCTCGAGGGCGACGACATCAGCGTTCCACAGCCGCCCTACTACCTAACGCTGCAGATGCCGGAACAGGAGGGGGCCAGCTTCTCGCTGACCACTCCATTCATCCCCTTCGTCCCGGCGGGCCAGGAAGCACGAAATGTGCTGTACGGCTTCCTCGCTGCAGATGGCGACGCCGGCACCGGCGAGGACGGCGTGAAATCCGATACCTATGGCACCCTGAGACTGCTTGACTCTTCCGGCCGTGACTCAGCCGTCGGACCAGGTCAGGCAGCCAACCTGTTCAACTCGGACACCACAGTGTCGCAGGAGCTCAACCTGCTGCGACAGGGTGCCTCTGAGGTGATCAGCGGGAACCTGCTGACGCTGCCAATCGGTGGCGGCGTCGCGTACGTCCAGCCGGTGTATGTCCAGTCCTCGGGTGATTCATCCTTCCCGGTTCTCCGGCGCGTTCTGGTGAGCTTCGGTGAGGAGGTTGGCTTCGCGCCAACCCTGGACGAGGCGCTCGATCAGGTGTTCGGTGGTGACTCGGGAGCCGTGACAGGTGATACCGAGAACGTGGGTGAGACCCCGGCAGACCCTGCTGCGCCTCCTGCAGAAGGTGATCCCGCCGACGGCGAGCCCGCCCCCGAGCCGACTGAGCCTGTCGCTGGGGGCACCGACGACCCGTCAGCCGATCTTCGGGCGGCCCTGGAGGATGCCAACACGGCCATCCAGGACGGCCAGGACGCCCTCGCTGACGGCGACTTTGCAGCCTATGGCGAAGCTCAGGATCGACTGAGCGACGCTCTGGCCCGGGCGCTTGACGCCGAGGAACGTCAGTCAGGGACCGCACCAGCAGGGGAATAGGGCGGCAAGTAGCCTCCCAAATCCCGCCGATTTGCACTATCCACCCCGGGGCCGTAACGTTGAGTCTACGCCGCGGGGTGGAGCAGTTCGGTAGCTCGCTGGGCTCATAACCCAGAGGTCACAGGTTCAAATCCTGTCCCCGCAACAAGAGAAAGATCCCGGTCAATGTTAGACACACTGACCGGGATCTTTTTTTGTGCTCAAGGCCGGAAAGCAGCGGGTAGGGTCGCGGTTCGAACGCCATCCCTGCCCGCTGCGGGGTTCCTAGGTGCCGCGCAGGTCCTGATAGGCGGACAGTGCCCGTTCGCGGGTTTCTGCCAGGTCCACCACGGGGGAGGGGTACCCCGCTGGGGCGTTAGCGTCCTTCCACGGTTCGTGAATGTTGCCGGCGTCCCTGAGTTCCGGGACAAAGCGTTTGAGGTAGATCCCCTCTTTGTCGAACTTCTTGCTTTGCGTCACCGGGTTGAAAATTCGGAAATAGGGCGAGGCGTCAGCTCCGGATCCAGCGACCCACTGCCAGTTGGCGGGGTTGCTCGCGGAGTCAGCGTCGACCAGCGTGTCCCAAAACCATTGTTCTCCAACCCGCCAGTCCACCATGAGGTTCTTGATGAGGAAGGAGGCGGTAGCCATCCGTACCCGGTTGTGCATCCACCCGGTGTCCCAAAGCTGCCGCATCCCGGCGTCGATCATTGGATAACCGGTGCGGCCTTGCTGCCAGGCTCCGAGTTCGCTCTGGGTAGGCGTCTGCCAGGCAAAACCGTCGAAGTCCCGTCGGTAGTTCTGGGTGGCCAGATCGGGGTTGTGGAAGAGCAGCTGCCAGCAGAATTCCCGCCAGCCGACTTCGGAGCCGAAAACCTGGATGTCCCGGGCAGCCGATGAGTTGGTCGATGCCTTGGCCGCATGCCAAACCTGGAAGGGGCTGAGCTCGCCGAATCTGAGGTGCGGTGAGATTCCGCTGGTGCCTTCCACCGCCGGAAGGTCACGGTTCACCGCGTAACCCTCGACTGGGCCATCAAGGAAATCGTCCAGCCGTTCCCAGGCACCTGCTTCCCCGGGGTGCCACTGCTGCTGCAGGCCCCCCGACCAATCGGGCGTGGTCGGCAGCAGCTGCCAGGAGACGAGCTCCTCCGACGCCAGCGTTGGCCCCGCCAGCCGTTTGGGTGGCGCCAGGGGTGCCCGGGGCTCCGGTTGGTTCTTGCAGGCCCGCCAGAACGGCGTGAACACCTTATAGGGGCCGCCAGCGCCCGTCGTGACCTGCCATGGCTCGTAGAGCAGATTCGCCTGGTAGCTGGCTGCTTCGATTCCGGTGTCCCCGCACCATGATTTCAGGTCGGCATCGATCGTCCGCTCGGGTTGGGCGTAGCGCCGGTTCCACAGCACGCGTTCCGCTCCGGATTCAGCGACCAGCCCGCGGATCACTGCTCCGGCCGGGCCCGACCGCAGGACCAGTTGGCCGCCGAGATCCTCAACGGCATGGGACAGGTTGGTCAGGGAATGGTGCAGCCACCACCGGGTCGCCCCGCCCAGGGGTCGAATTCCTGGGCTTTCCTCATCAAGCACATAGCAAATAATGAGGTCGTCTGCGTCGATGTCGAGCGCTGCAGAGAGGGCTGGATTGTCGCCAAGCCGGAGGTCGTCGCGGAGCCATACGATAGTTGGTGCCATGCACGCTAATCTACCTGCAGCGCCCCGCTTTGCTGAGCTTGTCTGCCCGGGCAGCAGAAGGCCGGCGCCCCCTGGGTGGGTGACGCCGGCCGGATGCACTACTGGGTGTTACTGGCCAGGCTGGTACTCGTCCGTGTCGCTACCCTGGCCGATGGCGGACGGAGTCCGCCCGGAGGAACCGCCGGATTTGAGGGCAGCCAGCCGGGCTTCGACCTCGGTCTGCTCGCCGAGGTCTTCGAGGCTTTCGAACTGGGAGTCCAGGCTTGAGTTCGCCAGTTCGGCCTGGCCAAGAACCCTCGCCTCTTCGCGCCGGATCTTCTCTTCGAAGCGGCCGACTTCGCTGGTGGGATCCATGAAGTCGATGTTCTTGACCGCGTCGTGAACCTGCTGCTGGGCTTGAGCAGTCCGGGACCGGGCAATCAGCTCGTCCCGCTTGCTGGTCAGTTCGTTGAGCTTGCCCTTCATCTGGTTGAGGCCGGTCTTCAGCTTCTCAACAATCTCTTCCTGCGAGCCGATGGTGGGCTCGGCGCCACGGGCTTCATTCTCGGCGGTCATCTGACGCTGGATTGCGACCTTCGCAAGATTGTCGAACTTCTCGGCATCGACAGTGTCACCGGCGTTGCGGTATTCGTCGGCCTTCTTCGACGCGGCGAGGGCCTTGTTGCCCCAATTACGGGCGTTATCAAGATCTTCTTTATAATCTTCCTGCAACATCCGCAGATTGCCGATGGTCTGAGCCACGGCGCTTTCCGCTTCGGCGATGCTGTTGGTGTAGTCGCGGACCATCTGGTCCAGCATCTTCTGGGGATCTTCGGCCTGGTCGAGGAGAGAGTTGATGTTCGCCTTGGCCAGCTGGGCAATACGTCCGAAAATTGACTGTTTTACCATGGGGTTGCCTTTCGCTTAGCGTCTGTTCTGGGTAAATATTCACCCCTACGGGGTGAGGATTATGAGTTTTGCGGGCTAGAAGTCGCCGCCGCCACCGCCGAAG
>NZ_ALPM01000024.1:0-44436 GCF_000294595.1 Arthrobacter sp. TB 23
CCGCCGCCGCCGCCATTGAGGATACCGCCGAGGAGGATGCCGCCCAGGAGTGCGCCGCCCATTCCGCCACCCTGATTGCGGCCGCCGCCGAACATGCCACCGCCACCAAAGCCTCCCATGCCGCCGCCAAAGCCATCGACGTCCTGTTGAGCGATCTGTGCTGCCTGTTCAGCTAGCGCGGTGGCTTGCTGCGCGTGCGACAGTGCCGCAACTGGATCGTCGGATTGGATCTGTACCGCGTAGTCGAGATTCCGCTCCGCTTCGGCGAGCCTGGTGCGTGCCTCGCTGCCGACCCCGCCGCGTCGGGCACGGATGTAGTCGGAGGTGCCGGAAATCCGCGACTGGGCTGCCATGATTGCATGCTGCAAAGCTTCCCGGGCGCGCTGCGCCTGCTCGGTCTGGTTTTTGACTCCGCCCAGTGCCGCATCGAGTTGGGCGTGAGCCGCCTCAATGCGTTGCAGGAGCGACACCGGGTCGACCCGGCCAGNCAGCCGTGGATTCGTTGCGGACGGTGGTGAGAGCGGCTTCGGCGGACGCCACCGGGCCGGCGAGATCCTGGTGCTGACCGGTGCTGAGCATCGCCTGTGCCTGGGCAAGATCCTGTGCCGTGTCGGAGACCGAACGGTCCAGCTCTACCTTCGCCGCATCAAGTTCGGTGGCCCGTTTGGAAATTGCGTCCAGCAGCACGGTGGTCTGGTGGACGCTTTCTTCGGCTGCGCGCACCGCGATCACTGCAGACCCGGTATCGCCAGCACTCAGGTGCTGCTGCGCCGAGTCGGCGGCACTGCCAACGAACTGCAACCGTTCGTTGGCCTGATCCACGTTGTCCCGCACCTGAGAGGTAGCCGAATCAGCGTACTTCTGCTGCAGCTGCTGCAGGAGCTGCTCCGCGTCGGACACACGGGTCCTGACCGCTTCAGCCGAGGCCTGCGCGGCGGCAAGCGCTGCGGGAGCGTTGCGCTCCAACTCGCGCAGGGCGTCGAAATCGGCCTTGTGCTCCTGCAGCGAACCGTTGACGGATTCGCAACGCCGGATGATGTCTCCGAGCCAGGTGCGCTGCTGCTCTTCGGTATCTGGAATATGGTCGTCCAGTTGCTGCTGCAACTTGAACGACTCACTCATATGCCGCTTCGCCGCAGCGATGTCATCGACGAAGGGTTGCACTGCAGCATCGCCATATTGGGCCTGCGCAAAGCCGACCTCCTGCTCACTGGACTTGATTGCGTCATCGGCTGCAATCAACAGGCTTCCCGCCCTCTTGCGCAGTTCTTCCACGCTGAAAGCTGCCAACGGGTCCAGGACTTCCCCGTCCGGGCCACGTCCGGGCCCGAAGTCTTCGGTCTGGGACGGTCCGCGGGTCAGCGACTTCTGGCTGCGGGAACGCAGGAAGAAGAAACCGCCGATACCTGCCAACGCCACCAGCGCGCCAACCAGCAGGACTGCCCCGAGACCGCTGCCACTGGACTGGCTGTTATCGGAACCACCGGACACCGAACCGCCGGACAAGGACTCCGACACTCCGGTGGCTGCAGCAACACCGGCTGCTGCCCAGTTGCCGTCCTCCAGTTCAGGCAGAATGTAGGAGTTGAAAATTTGTGGTGCGTCCGCGCGAACGGGACTGGAATTGCTTGCAACGAACCTAGCCTGTCCCTCGACGGACACGGTCAACAGGACATCGGACTCGCCTAGTTCGCTGACGGTGGCGGTTTCCTCGGTCCACTGGTCGGCGTCAGTCGGGTCGGTGAACGAGTCCACGTAGGCGACGCGCAAACGGTAGCCCTCTTCGTCCCGGAGCTGGGCAATAGCGTCTTCAAGCTCGGCCAGCCCACCGCCGTCGAGCACCCCTGCCTCATCGATGATCTCTTCTGCACCGAAGTCCACCGGAGGCACCGCAAATGCGCCGGGGAGTGTAGTGAGGGGCAGCATCAGTCCGGCGGTGACGCCTACTAGTGCCGCAAGGCGCCTGGTACTCGATCGCATTCAATACCCTTCGAAAAGTGTCCCCGGAATTTCACTGCGCGTGGGGGCCAGCGGTCGGCGGTAGATGCCGTCAACGCTGTCACACGCCCTTTTTGAAGTCTAGGGTGCCGCGATAAGGCAGTCCACCTACCGACCTCTGCCCCTAGCGAAATGAATCAGGACCTGGTCCGGGACTTTGCCGGCGGAGTCTGGCCGGGGAGAATGGATGAGGACTAACGGACGCCCGGTTGGCTCACAGTATTCATCCAGCGAATGTGCGCCAAAGATCCAGATTGGTTTGGCATAGTTCGATGCATCGAGACGAAAGGCTTTCCGATGACTGACGACAATAACAACGGGTTCGAGCGCAACATACCGCCACGCCCTCAGACTCCGCCGTTTCACCGGTGGCAGGATTCCTCTCGTCCCGACGACGGGAGCGAGATCGCTGCCTCAGCCGCATCGTCCGATGGGGGACCCTCCGGCAGCGCAGAGCAGCACCCGTCAGCAGGGCAGCACCCCTCGACGCAGCCGCACCCGGTGCCGCCGCCTACGTCACCGTCTCAGGTTTCTCATTCCCAGGCAGCTCACAGCGACCAGTATTCCGCGGACCAGTCCACGGCGACCGCTTACGATGACGGCTCCTACTCCAGCGGGGGCTTCTACGGGTCCGCTCTGCCCCCGGCAGCCCTTCCCCACCGACGGGACAAGAAACGCTTTGGAACAGCGGCCTTCGTCAGCGGTGTGCTCGTCGCCGGCCTGCTCGGCGGCGGGGTAGTCGCCGGGGCCGATCGTCTCCTCGGCGACCAGGGCACCGTCCCCGCTACGACCACGGGTCAGTCACAATCGGTGGTCGTCAATGACACCGAAAGCGTCAACGAAGTCACTGGGGCCGCTGTCAAGGCTTCCCCCAGCGTTGTCACTATCGCTGTGAGCGGCGCCGGCTCGGGTGGTTCAGGGTCCGGAATAGTGCTCGACGACGACGGGCACATCCTCACCAATACCCACGTGGTGACGCTCGGCGGTCAGGTGGGCGACGCGGCCGTTGAGGTTCGTACCAGCGACGGGCGAGTGTTCCCAGCGGAGATTGTCGGCACCGATCCGCTGTCCGATCTTGCGGTGATCAAAGTGGACGCCCCCGATCTGCAACCCGCTACCCTGGCGAATTCCGATGAGCTGAACGTCGGGGACACCGCCATTGCAATCGGGGCGCCCCTCGGACTCAGCGGAACCGTCACCGACGGCATCATTTCCACGCTGAACCGGACGATCAGCGTTGCCTCCTCGGCAGTACCGGAGGAGCTTTCCGATGCCGTTCCTGAGGAAGAGGGGGATGGTTTCAACTTCCTCCCCCCGGAAGGCACCGAAATGCCACAGAACCAGTCGCAGGGGTCGATCTACCTGAACGTCATTCAGACTGACGCCGCTATCAACCAGGGCAACTCCGGTGGTGCGCTGGTCGACGGCCAGGGCAGTGTGATCGGCGTCAACGTGGCGATCGCATCGTCGGGTTCCGGGGAAAGCACCGGAAACATCGGTGTGGGGTTCTCCATTCCCATTAATTATGCTGAGCGGGTTGCCCAGGAGATCATCGCCAACGGCAGTGCCTCGCACGGTTTCCTCGGCGTTTCGGTCTCGCCATCGGCTTCCGAGAACACCAACGGGGAAACCTCCTTCTCGGTAGGGGCGGAGGTCGCAGGAGTCGAACCAGGCTCGCCCGCTGAGGCAGCAGGGTTCCAGGAAGGCGATGTCATCACCAATGTGGCTGGACGCCCAATCACCGATCCACGCGACCTCACCGCAGCGGTGCGGATGCAGGCCGATGGGGACACTGTGAGCGTTGAATTCCAGCGCAACGGGGAAGTGCAGACCATTGATGTGACAGTGGGCCGGGCCGACGGCTAACCCAGGCCGGGATCCCGATATGGTTAGCTAGGGCTGGGCAGATCCCCAACTTCAGAAGAGGTAGCAATGGAAGAGGCATCGCACGCAGGCCTGGACATAGTGGTCCTGGTCAAGCATGTGCCGGACGCGCAGTTCGACCGCCACATCAGAGGCGACGACCGCACTACCGACCGGAATGAGAGCATCCTGTCCGAATTGGACGAGTACGCGCTCGAGGCAGCGCTGCAACTCGTTGAATCCCATGGCGGAGAGGCGGCTGGCCATCGGATCACCGCGGTCACCATGGGGCCGTCCGCTGCGGTCAGCGCCGTCAAGAAAGCACTTCAGATCGGTGCTCACGCCGGGGTGCACCTCTGCGATGATGCACTCGCCGGATCGGACGCGGCCGGGACCTCCCGGGCGCTCGCCGCCGTCGTCAACCACCTCGGGTCGGTAGACCTGGTCATCACCGGAATGGCATCGACGGACGGCGAGACCTCACTCGTACCGGCACAGCTCGCCGAACGGCTGGATTTGCCGCAGGTGACGTTCGCTTCATCTCTTGAGCTGCAGCCAGCGGATGGTTCCTGGACGCTGACAGCCCGACGGGACGGCGACGTCTACTCGGAGACGGTTGAGGCTACCCTGCCCGCCCTTGTCTCGGTCACCGATCAGATCAATGAGCCGCGGTACCCGAATTTCAAGGGCATCATGGCGGCGAAGAAGAAGCCGTTGAGCACCCTGTCGTTGCAGGACATCGGTGTGGACCCAGCCGAGGTGGGCTTCGCTGGCGCATGGACTTCGGTTCAGGTCGCGGACCCCAGGCCGCCCCGTGGCCAGGGAACGATCATCAGTGACGAAGGTGACGCAGGGATCCGGTTGGTGGATTTCCTTGCAACTCAAAAATTGCTGTAGCACCTCCCCGAACCCGCGCTCGAACAACGCAAAGGAGCCACCTCAATGGCTACAGTTCTCGTTTTGATTGATAACCCGGGTGAGGTTCTGCACAAGAGCCACCGGGAACTACTCACGCTTGCGACCACCTTCGGCGACGCCGCCGTCGCCTTCATCGGTGACCTGAACGACGCCGTCCTCCAGGAATTGGGTGCGCGCGGCGTCGGGTCCGTCTACCAGCCGGCCGCGTCCGACATCGAGGATTCCCTCGTCGCCGGGAAGGTTGCCTTCCTTGCCGAAGTAGTGCGGTCGGTCGCCCCTGCGGCTGTCCTCCTGGGGAATACCTTCGAGGCGAAGGAGATCGCGGCCCGGACCGGAATTCAGCTTTCCTCGGGGGTGATCACTGATGCGGTCGCCATCGGCGAGGATTTCACCGTCACCAAGTCGGTGCTGGCCGGCTCCTACGCGGTCGAGGCGAAGGTGACCACCGGCACGCCCCTCATTACGGTGAAGGCCAATACCGTCGAGGTAGCACCGGTCGGCGACGGGGGCGTCCCCAGCGTCGTCACGGTTGAGTCGGTGAGCCCGGCCAACACGGCCCGGATCACCGGTCGAACGGCGAAGCCGGCAACCGGGCGACCCGAGCTGACCGAGGCGCGGGTGATCGTTGCCGGCGGGCGGGGAGTCGACGGCAACTTCGCGCCCGTCGAGGAACTCGCCGATGCGCTGGGCGGCGCCGTTGGGGCATCCCGTGCGGCCACCGATGCCGGCTGGATCGAACACTCCGCCCAGGTGGGACAGACCGGGAAAACAGTGTCGCCGCAGTTGTACATCTCGGCTGGCATCTCCGGCGCCATCCAGCAGAAAGCCGGGATGCAAACCGCCAAGGTCATCATCGCGGTCAACAAGGACGCCGATTCGCCGGTGTTTGAGATCGCCGACTTCGGTGTGGTCGGTGACCTTTTCAAGGTGCTGCCGCAGGCAACCGCCGAGATCCTGAAGCGCAGGTCCTGACCACGGTGGCGACAGTTTTTGATCCCGCCGTCGATCAGATCGTGCGGGTGTTGTGCTTCGCGGCGCACCCCGACGACATCGACTTCGGTGCAGCCGGAACGGTGGCCCAATGGACAAGGGCGGGCGTCGTCGTCGACTACTGCATTATGACCGACGGCGACGCCGGCGGGTTCGACCCCGAGGGGCAGAGTGAAATCGTGCGGACCCGCAGGGCCGAGCAGCTTGCTGCGGCCCAGCAGGTGGGAGTTCGCGAAATCCACTATCTGGGTGAACGTGATGGGTTCCTGGAAGCCTCCACCGAGGTGATCAAGCAGGTAGTGGCAGTGATCCGCCGGGTCCGTCCTGATGTGGTGCTGGCAATGCACCCGGAGCGGAACTGGGACCGGATTCAAAAAAGCCACCCGGACCATCTGGCCTGCGGCGAAGCGGTCACCCGGGCGGTGTATCCGGCCGCCGAAAATCCGTTTGCCTTCCCGGATCTGGAAGCTGCCGGGCTGGCAAGCCACCGGGTGCCCTGGTTGTGGCTCTATGCCGGCCCGTCACACCTGGAAAACCACTTCGTCGATGTTACTGACACGGTGGACGACAAGCTGCGCGCCCTTCACTTCCACACCAGCCAACATCCGGACTCCGACCGGATGGATGCCGTCGTGCGTCAGCTGCTCCGGGACAACGCCGCACGCGGCGGCCTCCCAGCCGGGCGTAGCGCCGAAGTTTTCCATGTGGTGCCAGTCAATTCAGCTCAGACTATTGCCGGATTCTAGCCACCCCGATAACGGTGGCGGCCCAGGTCCAGCTGGGTAAGGTCCTTTCAATGCACCCGATCTCACGCGCCCGATCAGGCCTCGAAGGGGATCTCCGCGACGATCGGAAGGGTTGGCCGTTCGGACCCGCCGTCGGGCTCGACGGTGATGGCGAACCCCATCGACGAACCAATGCCCTCGACGGTAGTGACCAGCGATTCCTGCAGGTCCTCAGCGGTCATGGTGCTGATGGAGACCGGGTCGGTCCCGTCCGTGGGAACCCGCCACATCTGGTAGACCTTCCCCACGGGAGGAGCCGGTACCTCACTGAGGGTGATGACCGCCGCGTCTTCCTCACGGGAGAGCTTCAGCTCCGCGGTACCTCCCGCCGGAATCGTGAAGATTTCGGACTGGAGATCCTGGGCCTGCAACACTTCCTGTTCAACCGAGGTTTCCTGGAGGTTCTGGGCGACGCTGACTCCGCCGACGGTGATGACCACTGCTGCTGCGGCTGCGGCCAGCCAGCGTCCCACGGGCCGGCGTTGCTTTGCCTCGCGTCGGTTCGCCAGCTCATCGAAGGTGCCCGCCGACGCCTGGGCCCGGGCGGGCGCGGCGGAAGCGCTATGCTCGGGGAGACCGGCCGGCAACTGAGCCAGGATGCGGTCGAACAAGGCCGGGGGCGGTTCGACGTCGTCGATCGCGTACGCCCGGGCAAGGGTCTCACGGGCACCCCGGACGCGCTCATCAAAGGCTTCCCGCTGGATCGGGTCGGCGGCTGAGATGTAGTCCTCGATAGCCCGACGCTCCCGATCACTCAGGGCGTTCAGGGCATACATCTCGGCCCAGTCAAGCACACGGCCGTGGGTCAGGTCACTCTCCAGATCGTCAATCGATCCATCAAACATGTCGTTGTTCTGCATCTCAGTTCACCCCCAAACAGGTTTTCAGTCGAAGCAATCCGTCACGGATTCTCGATTTGATGGTAGGGACGGCCACGCCAAGTTTTTCGGCGACCTCGCGGTAGGTCAATCCGCCGTAATATGCGAGCTTCACAGATTCCTGTTGGGTCTCCGTCAGCGAGTCGAGGCATTTGACCACTGTCTCCGCCTCGAGGCGCTGGGTTACGGTGTCGACGACGTCGTCGTGATCGATTTCCTGCATCGCGGCGCCGTATCGTGCTTCGCGGTCAGTGGAACTCTGCTCAGACCGAACCTTGTCCACAGCCCGGCGATGGGTCAGGGTCATTAGCCAGGCCATCGGTGACCCCATCTCGGGTCGGAACCGGTCCGCGAGGTTCCAGACCTGCAGGTAGACCTCCTGGGTGGTGTCCTCGCTGAGCTCCGGGTCAATGAGGACACGACGGGCCAGCCCATAGACCCGTCGGGAAGTTTGCGCGTAGAACTCGGCAAAGGCTTGCTGGTCCTTGGCTGCGACTCGCAACAACAGCTCAGTCAGGGTTGCTGCGGTACCGGGTTCAACGGCGAATCCACCCGCTGGTGAACCGGCCGGAGTAGTTCTGCTGGCTCGTGGCGTATCCATATACTCCAAGCATAAAGCGCCCCGTCTGCGATTCAGAACATGCGACCCGCCGGCGCGGATCAGTTGGTCAGTGCCTCCCACCTGCCTACCCATCCCTATCACCGTCCTTTCGATGTTCTGTAGACAGGACTTTCACCGCCTGTATCGGTGCTTAACGACACGGGCGGATCAAGTTTTGCTGCCACTAGTACTTCGGAGCTGGGCGGTGCGGGGATGGGGTGGGGGGAGTCTGGATCTTACCCAGCTGCTAGTCAGCGGTCTCCGCAACAGCAACCAGGGATTGAGCGGCCAGGACGAAGCCGCTGCCGAGCCGGTCAAGGAAGCTGCCCCGGATCCGTTCGACGGCTGACTCGTCGCCCGGGAGAAGATGACGGAAGGCGGTCCCCTGAACCACCGACCATGCTGTCTGGGCATCCAGCGGCAATTCAATGGCTACCGAATCGACTCCGACCGTATTAAACCCGTTAGCCAGCAGCCAGTCTCCCAATTTCTCGGGCGAGGCCAGTCTGGCCACGTTGGCGATCTCCCGCTCGAGCAGCGCTGGATCCCGGGAGGGATCCTCGGAGCATGCGTCCTGAAGGATTCGCCAGAACTCCGTGTGGGCGCCAGCGTCCCAGGTGCTGAGGGCAATCCGTCCGCCGGGACGCAGTAGCCGCGACAGATGCGCCGTGGCAGGCGCCATATCCGCGAAGCGGGTCAGTCCGTAACAGGACAGCACCACGTCATAGCTGCCGTCGGCAGGCCGCTCGGTGACATCGGCCGTGTCAAACCGGATGGTGGCGAGGTTCATGGCTTCGGCTTTCGCCTTCGCCAGGTCCAGCAGCCCCGGGGATGGGTCGAGTGCGTCGATCACGCCTTCCGGACCGGCGGACTGCGCCGCCGGGATGGTGCTGGCACCGCTGCCACAGTAAACGTCGAGCACCCGGTCAGCGAGGGCGATATCGGCGGCCGCTGCGACGGCATTTCCCATCGGGTTCCAGAGCAGCGGCGCCAGGCGTTCGAAGTCCTCGGCGCCGGTCTCGGACACTTCCTCGGCATGGCGTGGTGGCATGGTGGCTCCTTAGGGCTGAAAAAGCTAGACGACGGCGCCGGCGAAGCTGTGCTGGCGCCATGCTTCGTAGAGAACAATAGACGCCGAGTTGGCGAGGTTAAGTGAACGACGGGTGGGGAGCATGGGTAGCCGGACCCGGGCCGTCACCTGGGGGTCATGCTTGACCTCCGGTGGTAGACCTACCGACTCAGGCCCAAAGAGCAACACGTCTGCTGGCTGGTAGCTGATGTCCGCATAGGATTCCTCGCCGTCGGAAGTGAACGCGAAGACCCGCTGGGGGGTGAGAGCTTCCCACGCGCTCGCCAGGTCCTTGTGGACCTGGAGCACTGCCAGGTCGTGGTAGTCGAGCCCCGCTCGGCGCAGCTTTGCATCATCGAAGTTGAAGCCGAGCGGCTCCACCAGGTGCAATTCGGCGCCGGTGACAGCGGCCAGCCGAATGGCGTTGCCGGTGTTGCCGGGGATTTCGGGCGTGTAGAACAGGATACGGAACACTCGTTAATCCTAGCGCTCGGCGTACTGTAGCAAACGGCCCAGTACGGGGAGCTGCACCACATAGGGCTGCGGCCCGCCACCCAGAAATTTCTTGAGCTCGCGGAGGAGCGTACCGGGATTCGCCACATGAACGCTGGTCAGTGCAGATTTGTCCAGCGTTGGCGGGTAATCGACAATCGGCTCGAAGGGGTTGCCTTCACCCCTGTGGAGGACAAGCCACGCCTGGACATTGCACTCTGGAAAGAGATCCTGGACCCGTCGGACCGACTCGGTAATGCGCACGTCACCGGCGATTCTGCCGTTGTGCCGCAGGGCACGCCCGTCCCAGCGATAGTTACCGGGTGGAGCGAGCATCGAATCGACGACCGCCAGACGGTATCCCGCCAACACCGCATGGCCCGCTTCAGTTCCGGTGTCGTCGCCGAACCGCAAACCGTTAACTAGTCGGGCGGCGGGGAAGCCCGGAAGGAAACGGTGTTCCAGCAGGGCAGCGGTGCGGCGCTCGCCGTCGAACCGTGAGCCGCTGCCGGATCCGAGACGCTTGAAGAATCCAGGCTGTCGAGCGGTGCCATGGATCTGGCTGCCCGCGAGGGTCAGCGGAATCACCGGGGGCTGCGCTGGTGAGAAGGGCGGCTCGTAGACGGCTTGACGTTGGAAAGCTTCGTCATCAGCGGCACGATCAGGAGAGGGAACACTTGACCGTGAGGGCGAACTGGCCGCCGTCGGTTCATGGGCGGCCGGGCTGCCACCCAGCCCGTGGTCATACCGGCGGCGACGTTCTGGATCCGAGAGGGTCTCATAGGCGACGGCCACGTCATGGAACTCTTCGGCGCTCCCGCCAGCATCAGGATGGGTTGATCGTGCAGCCCGGCGGTAGGCGTCCTTGACCTGTTTGGCGGTCGCGTTCCGCGACAATCCCAGGACGGCGTAGTAGGTCCGGTCGGGCGGGGTCGCCATGAGGGCCTTTCATCTTCGGCGGGCATGCTGGGGGCCTGGAGCGGGTGGAACCGATGTGCTGAAGTTCCGGGCGCGACGCGGCCGGCACGCTATGCCTCATCAGGGCAAGACTGTAGACGGTTTCCCGACTGCCAACCAAATACCCGCTGTACCTTCAACGGCGAACCGGGCGAAAGGGTTCGGCTTCGGTAGCATCGGACAATGACGAATCGGGACAAGGTGATCAGGGGCGAGGACTGGTACGGCAAGGTGCTCGACCGTGCAGACTATGCGGGAACCCTATTCGTTGATTGTGACTTCACCGAACTCCAGTCCAGCGGGGCCAACTTCAGCAAGTGTGTGTTCCGCAACGTCAAGTTCAATGTCTCAACCCACACCGAGGGGGCATTCGACGGCTGCCGGTTCGAATCCTGCAGCTTCTTCGATTCGACCTTTGCCGGGTGCAGGCTGACCGGCAGTTCCTTCGTCAACTCGTCGCTGGTCCCCCTCAAGGTCACTGGCGGCAACTGGTCCTATGTTTCGCTGGTGCGTGCGGACCTGTCCACCGCCGACTTCACTGGCGTGTCCCTCGCCGAAGCCGACTTCACCGAGGCCAACCTCACCAAGGCGTCGCTGCGGAATTGCCAATTATCCAATGCTGAATGGGCAGGAGCGCGGCTCCGGGGAACCGACCTACGTGGCAGCGAACTGGGCGAACTGTCGATGGACTACGTACAGTTCCGCGGTGCCGTGATCGACGTCGCGCAGGCGATGACCATTGCCGAGGCCCTGGGGGCCGTGATCAGATGAAGCTGCTGGTCGCGGTCAACCCTACGGCCGGGGCGGGGGCTGCGAAGAAGGCGGCAAGCGCGGCAGTCACCTCACTCATTGCCCTCGGACACGAGGTCACTGTCCTCGCCGGACCAAGCTATGCGACGCTTGTTGACCGGGTGAGCTCAGCTGTGGCGGAGAGGTCGCCGGACGCGCTGGTCGTGGTGGGCGGTGACGGGATGGTGCAGCTGGGAGCCAATGTCCTGGCGGGAACCACGGTCCCCCTGGGCATCGTGGCGACCGGCACCGGCAATGATGTGGCCCGGACCCTCGGCCTGCCCCTCAGGGACCCGGAAGCAGCGGCCCTCGTCATCCATGAAGCACTCCCCGGACCGCCCCACTGGATGGACCTCGGGCGCATCAGCAGGGACCAGGACGGGGAGGGAGTGCTCTGGTTCGCTGGGGCCTGCTCAGCAGGATTCGATGCGATAGTGAATGCCCGGGCCAACACCTGGTCCTGGCCCCGGGGAAAGAGCCGGTACACCCTCGCCGTGCTGCGTGAGTTGGCAGTCTTCAGACCCATCGGCTACCGGCTGGTCATCGATGGGTCTGCCGAGTCGACGGCCGCAATGCTGGTTTCGGTGGCCAACGGGAGGTCCATTGGAGGCGGAATGAAGATTACGCCCGACGCGCTCTGTGATGATGGGCTCCTGGATCTGTTGGTGGTCTCCGCAGTCTCACGACTCCGGCTGATCGCGATGCTGCCCCGGCTCTTCGCGGGAACCCATGTGTCTCACCCGGCGGTCCGGATCGAAAAGGTCCGTTCGGTCCGTGTCGAGGTGGCCGGGCTGACGGTCTTCGCCGATGGGGAACCGGTAGGGCCGGCGCCGGTCCAGATCGACGTCGTTCCCCGGGCGCTCAGAGTCCTCCGACCGGTGAAAAGTGAAGTGTCGAGCCGGAACCGCTAGAATTGACCGATGCCCGTGTACCTGGACCACGCGGCGACCACGCCTCTTTCGGCGCCCGCGCTCGCCGCACTCACCACCGAACTCAGCCGTAGCGGCAACCCTTCGTCGCTGCACGGCTCAGGGCGTCGTGCCCGTCGGGTGGTGGAAGACTCCCGTGAGACCCTCGCCGCCGCGGCGGGAGCGCATCCCTCGGAGGTGATCTTCACCTCCGGTGGGACCGAAGCTGACAACCTTGCCGTCAAGGGCCTGTTCTGGGCCCGCCGCGCCGCAGACCCGCGCCGGCTGAGGATCCTGTGCTCAGCCATCGAACACCCGGCGGTCCAGGACACGGTCGAATGGCTGGCCAAACACGAAGCGGCGCTGGTCACCTGGCTACCGGTCGACTCCGAAGGCGTGGTCTCCATGACGGCGCTGCAGGCCGAGCTCGACGACGACCCGGACACCATCGCGCTGATCACCGTGATGTGGGCCAACAACGAGGTCGGCACCATCCAGCCCATTCGGGACATCACCGCGGCAGCCGCGGCGCACGGCATCCCCGTGCACTCGGATGCCGTGCAGGCCTTCGGGTCCCTTCCGGTGTCTTTCAGCCATTCAGGACTCGCGACGATGGCGGTCAGTGGGCATAAGATCGGCGGCCCGGTGGGTGTAGGGGCCCTTTTCGTCGGGCGGGCGGTAACGCTCACCCCGGTGCAGCATGGTGGAGGACAGGAGCGCGATATCCGGTCGGGAACCCTTGACGCCGCCGGTATCGCGGCTTTCGCTGCGGCCGCTGCGTTCGTTACAGGCAATCTCGACCAGGAGTCCGCCCGCATCGCCGCCCTCAGGGATCAGCTGATCACCCAGGTGGAGTCCGCTATCCCGGAGGCGGTCCTCAGAGGGCACCGGACCCTGCGGCTTCCCGGCAACGCCCACTTCACGTTTCCCGGCTGCGAAGGGGACTCCCTCTTGTTCCTGCTCGATCTTGCCGGAGTGGAATGCTCCACCGGCTCGGCCTGCACGGCGGGAGTACCCCGGCCGTCCCATGTGCTGCTCGCGATGGGCCTCACCGAGTCGGAGGCCCGAGGGGCCCAACGATTCTCGCTCGGGCATACCTCAGGCCCCGAGGACGTTGAAGTCCTTGGAACTGCGTTGCCCGAGGCCTACCGCCGCGCCCGGCAGGCTGGAATGGCTGGCCATGCTTCAAACATTCAGACAGCTGGAACAGGTTTTCGATAGTGAAGGACAACTCATGAAGGTACTCGCAGCAATGAGCGGCGGAGTGGACTCCGCCGTCGCCGCAGCACGCGCAGTGGAGGCAGGGCACGACGTCGTCGGCGTCCACCTGGCGCTCTCGCGCATGCCTGGCACCTTACGCACCGGTAGTCGTGGGTGTTGCACCATCGAGGACTCCCGTGACGCCTGGCGTGCCTGCGACATCCTGGGGATTCCTTACTACGTGTGGGACTTCTCGGAACGATTCAAGGAGGACGTTGTCGACGATTTCATCGCCGAGTACGCCGCCGGTCGCACTCCGAACCCGTGCATGCGCTGCAACGAACGGATCAAGTTCGCGGCACTCCTGGAAAAGGCGTTGGCGCTGGGCTTCGACGCCGTCTGCACCGGCCACTACGCGAAGGTCATTGAGGACAGTGACGGGAACCGCGAGCTGCACCGGGCCGCGGACTGGGCCAAGGACCAGTCCTATGTGCTGGGCGTCCTCACCCACGAGCAGCTCAAGCACTCAATGTTCCCGCTGGCCGAAACCCCGTCCAAGGCGGAGGTCCGCGCCGAGGCTGAGCGCCGCGGACTGTCCGTGGCTAACAAGCCCGACAGCCACGACATTTGTTTCATTCCCGACGGTGACACCCGCGGCTGGCTGGCCGAACGCATCGAGATGACCGAGGGTGCGATTGTCGACACCGACGGGGAGCAGGTGGGCACCCACCCCGGCGCCAACGCCTTCACAGTAGGCCAGCGCCGTGGCCTGAAGCTCGGCACACCCGCCGACGACGGCAAGCCCCGCTTCGTGCTGGAGATCCGGCCGAAAGAAAACAAGGTGGTAGTCGGTCCCGAGCGGCTGCTGGCCGTAGACCAGCTGCGGGGCATCAAGGTGTCCTGGGCCGGACTGCCGATCGACGCGGTACTGGCCGGCAGCGAATTCGAGTGCATGGCGCAGGTGCGAGCCCACGGCGACCCTGTCGACGCGGTGGCCTGGATGGAGAACAACGGTGAGGGGCAGGCGGAGCTCGTGGTCCGGCTGAACGAACCGATGCGCGGCGTCGCCCCGGGCCAGACCGTCGTCCTGTACCAGGGGACACGGGTCCTGGGCCAGGCGACCCTCGACTCTGCCCGGTCACTGGAGCGCCCCGAACTTCAACCAGCCCTGTAGGGACACGCCCCGTCGCACTGCCGGTTGAATATGTCGACGCCGGATTAGTCGGCAGTCTGCAACTGGTGTTTGACTTGATGCATGATTGAATCGAGCAGCGGCTACGACCCGGGGGCAAGCTCCCTCGCCGGGCAGGTACAACCCGAGGTGATGGCGGAGCTCCTGTCAGTGCGGAGCAGTATCGACAACATCGATGCGACTCTCGTGTATCTTCTCGCCGAACGGTTCAAGGCCACCCAGCGGGTGGGGGTCCTCAAGGCGGAGCACCAGCTACCGGCGGGCGACCCGGATCGGGAAGCGGCCCAGATCACCAGGCTTCGCGCGTTGGCCGAAGAAGCCAACCTAGACCCGGCCTTCGCCGAAAAGTTCCTGAACTTCATCATCTCCGAGGTGATCCGTCACCATCAGGCGCTGTCCGAGAACCGCCGGTCACCGGAGGGCCCTGGTGGAGCCTAGCTCCGCCCAGGTCACAGCTACCGCCCTGGGCGAATGGCCAGGAACTGACCCTCTCGAAGCTACGCGGGTGGTCCGGGGTGAGCTCGGTGACCCGCACCTTCCCCACCTGGTGTCCCTGCCGGGCCGCGGGGTCGGTAGCGACGCCGTCGGGCGGACAGCAGCCATCCTGGTGGAGTTGCCAGTGGATGTGCAGCCCCACGGCTGGCGCCTCGTCGACCGGCCCGGCAAGGATCATCGACGGGCAGTGTCGGCGCTGTCCACCGACCTGAACGTGCTCGGTGATGTGATTGGTGCCGAATCAGAGCCGGCGCCAGCGTTGAAAATCCACCTGCGGGGCCCACTGTCCCTTGCCGCCAACCTCCATCTGCACAGCGGGGAACGCGCCCTGCTCGACGTCGGGGCGCGCCGCGAAATCAGGGATTCCCTGGCAGCCGGCGCTGCCGACCTGGTCAGCAGGGTCAGATCAGCGGCATCAGGCGCCCTGGTACAGGTACAACTGGACGAACCCGAAATCGCGTTTGTCCTGGCCGGCGGTGTGCCGACGGCGAGTGGNNNNCCGGACCCTCCGGGCGGTGCCGGACCAGGAAGCCGCCGACGCGTGGGACACCGTAGCCGAGGCAGTGCGGGCAGCCGGGGGCGGAACTGTGGCGGTGTCATTCCCCGCCGAGCGCGCTCCGCTCGATGTGCTGGCGACCAGCAGCATCACCGCGGTAGCGCTTCCCCTCGCGGGATTGTCGATGGCACAGTGGGAGTCCCTGGCCGGTCAACTCGAAGCGGGCGGTGAACTGTGGGCGGGCATCATGCCCGACCCGCGAGCCGTCCCAACGGTGTCCGCCCTGGCGGGGGCAGTCCTGTCGCCCTGGCGGATGCTCGGGTTGCCGTTGAACCGGTTGGCGCAGTTGCGGTTGACCCCCGACACCGGGCTGGCCGGGGTTTCACCCGCCGCCGCCGCGAACATCCTGCGCCGGTTGACCCAGACCGCCGACGCGCTGAACCAGGAGATGGCCAACGACTAGCGGCGCTTCTCCCAGCGTCGCGGCTCCGCCTCAGCGGGCAGGACACCGTCGAAGTCGACCAGGTGGTAGTCGAAGGCCCCCGCGTAGACCAGGAGTGTCCCCAGCTGACGGTGGATCACCCGGGTCTGGATCCGGAACCGACCGGCTTCCTCATCCCACCACTGCTCCATGTAGGCCTGCGCCCCGACGACGTCCGGCACCGGTAGCCGCACCGGGCCAGCGAATACCCGGGTCCGGGTGGACACCATCCGCATCCTCCCGGCTGGTGTGACCGAGCAGGTCAGATCGGTGAGCGTCAGACGGTGCGCCCCCACATAGTCGAGCAGCTGACCGTTCTCCTCCGAGGTGGTGTCCTCGAAAATCCGCTCAGCAGCCGGGAAGTGCAGGATCCGGCGGGCGGTCAGGGATGCACGCCCAAACGGGTCAAGGTGCGGGAAATTGCTGATGCTGAAGGGGACATCGGTCCCATACTCGGGGAAAAACGAGTTCTCGGCAGCTGCCAGCCTGAAGGCGGGCCTGATAAACCAGGCGGGGNNNNCCTGCCACATCGAAGGTGCCGCTGCCTATTCCCGCCTGGCCCGCGTCGGCGTGGAGGCCAAAGTAGGCCTGGAGTTCGGGCTGTAACCTGTTGAAATCGGCGCCCAAGGCGCGCTGGTAGATGGACTGCATGTTAGAGCTCCCATTTTCGTCGTTTACTGAGCCAATCGATCAGGATTCGTGCCGTAAAGCGTTGGTGCATCCGCAGGTAGGGGCTGGTGGCCAGTTCGGGTTGGTCTCCGCTGGTGACCATGTAGGCGGCGAGCACCGCGAGCCACGCATCAATGTCGTCGGGGTTGGCCCCGCAGCTCAGCGGAGAGTCGGCAAGCCAGCTGTCGACGTCGACCCCTGCCTGGCGTGGGTAAACCAACAGGGCTACCCAGTCAGCCCAGGCGGGCCCGATAGACAGAAAGTTCCAGTCACAGAAGAGTGCAACGTGCGGGCTGGGCCCGCCACGGGGGCGAATCATGATGTTGTCTGCCCGGAGATCATTGTGGAGCACAGCATCGCCGGCCAGCGCCTCGTGACCCAGTGCGGTCAATTTTTCAAGCTCGGACAGGTGCTGGACGTTCAGCGACGGCAAATAGGCGGGAAGCGCTCCGTTCGGGGCCCAGCACTCTACGAGGTCGGTCCGTAAGCTGGCTCCGAAGAACTCCTCCACCATTGACCCGTTCGCAAGGTTTGCTGGCGTTTCCTGCAGCCCTGCCTGCACCACTAGGAGTGACGCGTGCACCGCCCTGAGATCACTGACCGTCCATGGCTGCCCCGGCATGTAGCCGTCAACGGCCTCAAAGCACAGCAGCTGCCAGCGGGCGCCCCCAGCAAGGACCTGATCGGTTGAGTGCAGTTGCGGGATGGGAAGTCCGGCCGAAAGTGCAGTGAGAACCTCGGCCTCGCGGACATAGGCAGCGAAAATGTGGCTGTCCGTTGACGGCGCCGCCTTGGCGAAGAGGCGGCGGTTCCCGGCGCCAACGACAGCTGCGAAGCCGTTGGTGAAGCCACCGCCAGCCGGGGTGACGGACTCCGTCGGGCTTCCCAGCTCGGCGGCGATTCGGTGGCGAACAGCCGCAGGTAACGCTGCCCACGGGGTGCGGTGGGCTGTTCGGGAATAGTCGACCCTGGCACTACCTTCGGTCGGGATCATCAGAGCCGGCCCGCCGCTTTGAGCCGGATATACATGTCAGCAAGGTGCGGCGGTAGTTCGTGGGGGGTAGCATCGACCACTTCTGCCCCCAGCTGACGGAACTGGGCTGTCACCGCGGCACGATCCAGCAGGGCACGCTCCGCGGACGCGGCCCGATACACATCGGACACGGACTGGCGTTCGCCGCGCATCTCATCCAGTCGCGGGTCGCGAACTGACGCGACCACCACCACATGCTGTGAGGTCAGATCGGCCAGCACCGGCAGCAGCCCCTCTTCTACTGAGCCCGAATCCAGCGACGTCAGCAGCACAACCAAAGAACGGTGGGAGGAGATGGAGCGAACCTGGCCGGGCACCCGTGACCAGTCGGCTTCAATCAGCTCGGGCTCCAACGGTGCCATCGCCTTGACGAGGGCGCTCAGCAGATTCCCCTTCGCCGCCGAATTCACCCTGGCCCGGGGACGGCGGTCGAAGGCAAGGAAATCCACCCGGTCCCCACCCCGCTGTGCGAGGACGCCCAGCAGCAGGGCAGCCTCGATACTCGTGTCCAGCCGGGGCTCATCGTCAATCCGCGCAGCTGAAGTGCGCGAGGTGTCCAACACGATGACCACCCGCCGGTCGCGTTCCGGCCGCCAGGTGCGTACCACCGTGTCGCGGCGGCGGGCGGTCGCGCGCCAGTCGATCGAGCGGACGTCGTCGCCCCTGACATAGTCCCTGAGCGAATCGAATTCGGTGCCGGCACCGCGGATCTGGACGGCGGCCCGGCCGTCAAGCTCACGCAACCGGCGAAGCTTCGAAGGAAGATGTCGTTTGGAATGGAACGGGGGTAGGACCCGGAGGAGCCCGGGAGCCGGAATGCTCACCTGGCGGCCGGTCAGCCCCAGCGGGCCGACGCTGCGAATCGTCACCTGTGCCACCCGCAGATGGCCACGCCGTTCGGGGAGCAACCTGATCAACAGTTGCCTGGACTCACCCGGTGGAACCGAGACGTGCTGTACGGCATCAGCTGCCCCTGCCGACGGCTGCCACGCCTCACGGACAGTGGCCCTCAGTTGACGCCGGGAATAGTTACGGACGGTGAGCGTACTGGTGCAAGCCTCGGTCAGCCGGACGCTGTCCGGTAGATCCCGGCTGAGGCCCGTTTTCCTCGGCGAGGCGGCCAGGGAAAGGTCCAGGGCTCCCACCAGGACCAACGCAGTGGTCCAGATCAGGATGGACACCGCGCCCGGGTAGAGCGCCACGGGAACAATCCCGAGAAATGCCAGGAGGACAAATCGTCCGGTGATGGTCATGCGGCCCGGGGCCTAGCGTGGCACTGGGACGGTAGCGAGGATCCCCAACAGCACATCATCCACTTCGACGCCGTCCATTTCAGCCTCGGGACGCATCGACACCCGGTGTCGCAACGCTGGCAGGGTGAGGGCCTTGACGTCGTCCGGCGTCACGAAGGTGCGGCCTGACAACCAGGCCCAGGCCCGGGCGGTGTTGAGCAACGCGGTGGCACCACGCGGGGAAACACCGAGCTGGAAAGATGGAGCTGTGCGGGTGGCGCGGACCACATCAACAATGTAGGCGATGACCTCGGGCGCAATCGCTACTGTTGCCACCGCGCGCCGGGCCTTCGCCAGATCAAGGGCCGAGGCGACCGGGCGAACCCCCGCCGCAGCGAGGTCCCGTGGGTCGAAGCCCGCACTGTGGCGGCGGATCACCTCTATCTCGTCGTCCCGGTCCGGCACTGACAGCGTGAGCTTCAACAGGAAGCGGTCGAGTTGAGCCTCGGGCAGGGGATAGGTGCCTTCGTACTCCACCGGGTTCTGGGTGGCTGCGACGATGAACGGATCGGGGAGCGCCCGCGAAACGCCGTCGACCGACACCTGGCGTTCCTCCATTGCCTCCAGTAGGGAGGCCTGGGTCTTGGGCGGCGTCCGATTGATCTCGTCCGCCAGCAGGATGTTGGTGAAGACCGGCCCCTCGCGGAAGGCGAATTCCGAGTTCTGCGCCTCGTAAATGAGTGACCCAGTGACGTCTCCCGGCATCAGATCGGGAGTGAACTGGACCCGCTTGGTATCGAGACTCAAAGCTGCCGACAGGGTGCGCACGAGCAGGGTTTTGGCGACACCCGGAACACCCTCAAGCAGCACATGGCCCTTCGCGAGCAGGGCGATCAGCATTCCGGTCACTGCCGCGTCCTGGCCGACGATCACTTTGGCTACCTCGGACCTCACGTTCAGCAGGGCCTGGCGTTCGGGGCCGGGGCCGTCCGGTGACACCGGGGAGTCCTGGTGGGTCGGGATGTGTTGACTCATCTCGCGTCGATCTCTTTCTCTAGGGCGTCAAGGTCTTGGCTCCATCGCACCAATTGGGTGTCGGACGCTGGTCTTTCGGTCCGCAGAAGTTGGTCGAGGTCGGCCGGGGACCGCGGGGAGTGGCGTGCCGCCGCGGCTACCACCTCGGTGACCGAGCTGGTGGCCGGCAAGCGAAGCCGTGCTGCAAGCCGAATGAGGGTGGCGGCTCGGAGGTTGGCGGCGGCGCGATCAATGGACCCAGAATCCTGGTAGAGCCGCGCCCGTCCTTCGGCCGTCTCGGCCGCCCGCACCACCACGGGCAGCGGTTCCTCGGCGAGCGGCCCCAGGCGGCGTCCCCGCCAGACAGCGGCCAACAGGCCAGTGCCGAGTAGCCACAGCATCACAAGGTTCACCCAATCGGGCAGCAGGTTCAGGGGATCGACCGGTGTGTCGGTCAGCGCCAGATCGGCTGCCGTGGGCTGATACCAGATGAGGACGGGGCTGCTCCCCAGGGTTCGCAGGGCAAGTGCCGCGTTGCCTTCCTGGTCGATGGTCTCGTTGCTGATGATGCTTCCGTGGCCGAGTGCCACCACTTCCTGGCCAGCCGTGGCGGCGTAGGAACCCGAGGGTGGGCCGCCCTGCGCAGTAGCGGGAGGGAAACAGATCAGATCGGCCCGGTAGGCGAAACCGCCGGGGGAGATACTGCCGGCGGCGGCGGCGTCCTCAACCCCACAGTCTGCCGGCAAGGGGGTGTCTTCGGAGGCGGGGATTAGACCCGCCTGTCGGATGGAGGGGGCAAGTTCGCCCAGGATGAGGGTGTTCGGCTCGACCAGAACCAGTCGGTCGGCGACACCGTCCAGGGCGCTCAGCTGGTCGGAGTTGAGCCAGGAATCCGGATCGTGCAGCAGGAGGGTCGAGGCGCCAGCCGACGACGAAGCCGCGGCGGCTTCGAGCGATTCCACCTGGATCACCTCGACGCCCTGTCCCCTAAGCACCTCTGCGAGCGCCATGGCTCCTGCCGGAGCCGGGTTGGCGGGGGAGAGTGCGACGCCGTCCTGCCCGGAACGTCCGAAAAATCCCACCAGCACCACAGCCACCAGGAGAAATCCCAGCACCAGCCAGGGAGCGAGCCTACGGATGCGGGTGGCTGCGGTACGGCCCGCGCTGCCGCCATCACCGACGACCTCGATGGTGGTGGCCTGGTCTATTTCGACAGCCATCAGCGGGGCGCTGCCAGTTCTGTTGCCGGCTGCTGCAGGTCCGGGCGGGCGGTTGCAAGCAGTACATCGAGCGCCGTTGCCCGCTGGTAGTCGGATTCATGCGCCGGCAGGTTGCCGTAGTGCACCTCGTTGAAGCGGTCGGCTAGCCACAGGGTGTCGGCGCCGATCGCCCCGAAGGCGGCCCTGAGCTGCACTCCCGTCTCACCTGCTGTGCGCCCGGGCTGGCGATCGATAATTCCCCGCTCTTCGGCCGAGCGGATCACCGCTCGTAGCCGCTCGGTCAGCGCAATATCCCATTCCCGTGATCCCGCCGCAGCCGCGGCGAGTCCACGATGCTCCTGCGCGGTGCGGACGGTGTCACCCGAAAACACTCCGGTGCGGGCGCGTTTGTTGCGGGCATTGAGGCGAGGTTTGACCAGCCACACCGCTGCGGCGATCACCACCGCGGCCCCCAGGGCGAGCAGCAACGTACCGGGTCCGGCCTCAAGCGGCCGAAGGTCGGCGAAGATAGACCCCAGCCATTCGAGGATCGTGGTGGCGATCCGTTCCAGGAAATTGGGTTCCGCCTCCTGATAGCGGCCCTGGGCGAGCTCATCCTCCAGCCAACCGCGGGCTTCCTCGTCGTCGGGCACGACCGGGACCCGACCAGCGATCGGCACCGACGACTCAATCAAACGGATCAGCATTGGCGAAAGTGGCACCCGGCTCAGGTCCCATTGGTGGGTGGGCACGGTGGTCCACCCGGCCGGTGACCGAATTGTTGACCGCCGGGGTTGGCGGACTGGCCGGGAATCGGGGTGAACCGGCCCGCAGTTGCTTCCTCATGTTCGCGCAGCAGGACCACATCGAACCCCTCGCGCCGGATGCGAAGGTCCACATAGAGCAGGGCGGTCACACCGGCCTGGAAGGCGTAACCAATGGCACCGAAGACAGCTGTAATAAGCTGACCGACCAAAAGGATGGGCAGCGAGTTCATCAGCTCCTCGCCGAGCTCGGCCGGCGAGTCGCTGAAGGACACGAACTGGGTGGCGAGCAGGCTCAGGGGAGTGGAAATCACCGAGGTGATGATAGAGACGATGATGCTGGTCAGGATCAGGATCCCGAACGTTCGCCACCAATTGCGGGAAGTCAATGTCCAGGACCGGCGCAGGGAGGTGAGCGGTCCGGCACCCTCAAGCATGAGTACCGCCGGTGCAAGGACCAATTTGATACTGAGCCAGACAATCAGCGCCAGGGAGCCGAGGGTTCCCAGCACGATCAACCAGACCGAGTCCTGACCGAGGAGCATGGCCAGCAGCACCGCGATCACCACCAGAACCGTCAGTCCGGCAATGACCAGCAGAAGCAGGAGGAATCCCAGACCCAGGAGGGGCAGGATCCGCCGGACGGCCAGTTTCCACAGTTGCACAAAAGAAGTGCGCTCGTTGAGCACTGCACGTGCGATTGGGATGACCAGCACCCCTTGCAGAATGAGGACACCCACGCTGCTGAGCACCACCAGTGCCGTGGCGACGGAAACCAGTGACGTCGCCAGTCCTGCAACCTCGTCCATCGACGGGTCGACGGGATCCAGTTGCGCGATTGAGCCGAACAAACCGACCGTCAACAGCAGGGTGAGAACCGATATCACTACCTGGAACAGGATGGCGGTGCCGAAGGTTGCCAACGGATTCTTCCGGCAGGCCTGGAACGCCCCGTCGAGGATCTCGCCCAGGCCCAGGGGCCTCAGCGGAATGATTCCCGGTTTAGGCGGTGCCTGATAGCCGCCGAACTGGCCGTGCGGAACACCCTGCCACCCGGGCTGCGCTCCCCATTGGGGTGATCCAGTGGGTTCGGGGTGCTGCCCCCACTGTGGTTGCTGCCCCCACTGGGCGTTCTGCCCGGGCTGTGGTGGTTGACCCCACTGCGGTGGCTGGGCGTTAGGTGGCGGAAGAGGTGCGCCCGCCGTATCGTCCCGCGACTTGTCGGCTGGTTCACTCTCATGCGGATTGTTGCTCATCCTGTCCCCCCGGAACGTTTGTTCCACTTGTGAACCCGTCTCTTAGAACTATAGTTACCGGGAGGGATTTCCGGGAACCTGCCCGGCGCTGGGGCGCGCGGAGCGATTGCGCTAGTACGACATTGCCGTGGCAATGGGAGACTATGGAGATATGAAGGCACGCATTCTGGTCGTTGACGACGACGAAGCACTGGCCGAGATGATCGGCATCGTACTACGCAACGACGGATTTGATCCCGTGTTCTGCGCTGACGGTTCTCAGGCCCTGGATATCTTCAGGAGCTCCAAACCCGACCTGGTGTTGCTTGATCTGATGCTGCCAGGGATGGACGGAATCGAAGTCTGTCGCCAGATCCGCAACGAATCCGACCTCCCCATCGTCATGCTGACTGCGAAGTCGGACACCTCCGACATCGTGCGAGGTCTGGAATCCGGCGCCGACGACTATGTGCCGAAGCCGTTCAAGCCTGCGGAACTGGTGGCACGGGTGCGAGCGCGGCTGCGCCCCGGTGACCAGAAGGCTCCCGAGACTCTCCGCATCGGTGAGGTCACCATCGACGTCGCCGGGCACTCGGTGGTCCGCGCCGGTGACCGGATTTCCCTGACCCCCCTGGAATTCGATTTGTTGGTTGCGCTGGCACGCAAACCCTGGCAGGTCTTTACCCGGGAGTTGCTGCTTGAGCAGGTCTGGGGCTACCGGCACGCGGCGGATACCCGACTGGTCAATGTGCATGTGCAACGGTTGAGGTCGAAAATTGAACGGGACCCGGAAGCGCCAGAGATTGTGTTGACGGTCCGGGGCGTGGGATACAAGGCAGGACAGGGGTAAGTTGGACCGCGCTGCAGCTAGCGTTCGGAACAGGCTGGGTGACGTGGCGTCGCATGCCTGGTCCTGGATCCGGACAGTGCTTTCGCGGACCGCCCGGCAGTGGCGACGGTCGCTGCAGTTCCGCACTGTCGTCTCCACCCTGCTTCTCACCGCGGTAGCCTTCGCTGCCGTCGGCGCCTTCCTGTCCAACCAGATTGCGACCGGGTTGTACGAGGAACGATTCGAACAGTTCCGCGCCGAGTCCAGCAACGGGCTCAGCGAGGTCGCAGCAATTTTCAGCAGCGCCTCGACCACCGACAGCGAATCGACCCTCCGATTGGTGCAGGACACCCTGCCAAGCCTCGAGGGTGGCGGCGCCGATGCACCCAGGCGGTTCATCCTCGCCATAGTGCCCGATCAGACCACCGATATCTACGTTGCCCCGTTCGGGAGCGACAACCTGACCGAGTCGAGCGCCATCCCGGCGGCCATGGCCAACGCGGTGAGGTCGGGCGATGACCAATACTGGTCCGCCACGTCGATCGAGTCGACTTCAGGGGAGAGGGTGCCGGGGCTGGCGTTCGGCACCAAGGTGACCCTGCCGCCAGGGCAGACCGAATATGCGCTTTACCTGATCTACGACCTGTCCTCGATGCAGGCCACCCTTGACTACATTCACGGGGTGATCTGGATTGCTGGCATCGTCCTGTTGCTGATCATTGGGGCGATCGCCTGGTTCGTGACCCGGAGCCTGGTCGGGCCAGTCAGCCATGCTGCAGTGGTGTCCGAAAAGCTGGCGGCCGGCGAATTGCAGGAACGGATGGATGTGAAGGGCGAGGACGAGGTGGCGCGGCTTGGTGCGTCGTTCAACCATATGGCGGAGAGCCTTCAGGATCAGATCACCCAGCTCGCGCAACTGTCGCAGATGCAGCAACGCTTCGTTTCGGACGTCTCCCACGAACTTCGTACCCCGTTGACCACGGTGCGGATGGCCGCCGAGGTGCTCCACGACGCGCGCGCCAATTTCGACCCGGTCAACCGCCGATCCGCCGAAATCCTGTACAACCAGGTGGAACGATTCCAGGCGCTGCTCGCCGATCTACTGGAAATCTCGCGGTTCGATGCCGGCGCCGCGGTGCTTGAAGCGGAATCCGTCGACATTTTCCAGGTGGTTCGGCACGTGATTGACGGCGCCCAGCCGTTAGCGGATGCGTGCGGCTCCGAGCTGAGCATTATCTCCCGCGAAACCGAATGCCTGGTCGAAGTGGATCCCCGCAGGATTGACCGGATTCTCAGGAATCTTGTGGTGAACGCGCTGGAGCATGGCGATGGGAAGCCTGTCTCGATCTATATTGCCTCGAATCCGGACGCCGTCGCCGTCGCAGTTCGTGACTACGGCATCGGCATGACTCCGCTTGAAGCGTCCCGGGTGTTCGATCGGTTTTGGCGGGCCGACCCGGCCCGGGCCCGAACCACCGGCGGGAGCGGCCTTGGATTGTCAATTGCCACCGAGGATGCCCATCTCCACGGAGCCTGGCTGCAGGCCTGGGGCTCCCCGGGTAAGGGCGCCTGTTTTCGGCTGACGCTTCCCAAGCTCAGGGAGTCCGTTCTCAAGGTCTCACCGTTGCCGCTGCCGCCAAGGATGGGCGGGCTGCCCGACCGTCCGTCGGTCGGAACATCCCCGGACTCGCTGCCGCAGCTAACCACACTGCCAAAGGAGTCCCACGATGCCCGCTAACAGGCGTCCGCTGAGCCGGTCACTGGCCCTTTTACTGTTGCCGATCGTGCTGGTGGTCAGCGGCTGCTCGTCCATACCTACCTCTGGTCCAGTGGGAGTCATCACCGCTGACACCGGGTCCGACACCACTGACCCACTGATTTTCAATCCACCCGGCCCCCGGCAGGATGCTGATCCGGAATCCCTCCTGAACTCCTTCGTGGACGCCGGCACGGGTGCCGCCGGCGACTACGAGATCGCACGGGACTACCTCACCGACGAGTTCGCCGCCCAATGGCGGCCAGAAGAGCGCATCATCATCTACGGAGCTGACCCGCAGATTTCTGCGTCACCGACTGACGGTGTCTACCAGATCCAGCTCGAAGTCGAGGGGACCATCAACGCCGAAGGTATCCGTACGGGGGCTCCTGCTACCACCACTGAAAGCCTCACCGCGAAGCTCGAGCAAAATGCCGACGGGCAGTGGCGTATCACCTCGATCCCCAACGGCATCATGATTTCTTCGAGCCAGGCTGAGCTGTTGCTTGAAACATACAGCCTGTACTTCTACAGCAGTTCCTTCGAACATTGGGTGCCCGACGTCAGGTGGTTCGTAAACCGGGCAGCCATTGCCACGAATATTGTGGAGGCGATGCTTGACGGTCCGGCTCCATACTTGCAGGGGTCGGTGACCAGCGCGTTCCCGGAAAGTACCACCCTCGGCGTCGAATCGGTGCCCATCGTGTCGGGGACGGCAACCGTCGAGTTGTCCCCCGATGTGCTGCAGGAAACCAGTGACCTGATCCGACAACAGATGCAGCAGCAACTCCGGGAGAACCTGGCCGGGTTGAACACGGTCAATTCGGTGCAGATGACTGTCGAAGGGCAGCCGGTGTACCTTGGCGACGAGGGCAATGTCCCCCACCCGAACCTGGTAATCCCAGTCGGCGATCCGGCTGTCGGCAACAAACAGATTGTCGTCTCCGGCAACGAGCTATTCCTGTACCAGACGGAAGAGACGGTTCCCATTGAAGGCGTCCCATCGGTGGCGGCACTGGATCCCCAGGACCCGGCAATGACCCTGTCCGGGGCGGACTTTGCGTTCCTCAACGGAAACCGGACACGGCTTTACACCACCGGGCAGGATCAGGAAATCATCACCGCTGCGACCGGACGAAGGCTGACTTCTCCCAGTTTCGACCCGAACAACTGGGTTTGGACGGCCAGCACCGGGCCCGAAGGCCTGGGATCGACGGTTACCGCGGTTCCTCCCGGCGGGTTGCAGGACAGCGCGGTGTCGGTGACGGCCCCCTGGCTAGCTGATTCAGTGGTGCTGGAACTCAGGGTGTCGAGGGATGGGTCCCGGGCCCTGGTCGTGACCGAGCAGGAGGGGTTAAGCCGCGTTTTCCTTGCCGGGATCGTGCGCAGCAACGACCGCACCCCGCAGAGTCTTGGTACTCCGCGGGAGCTTTTCGCCAGCGGTCCGGTCAATACCGCGAAGTGGGTCAACGAGGACACCGTCATCGTCGCCGAGGCCTCCGCAGAGGAAGAGGTGACCCCTGAATTTCTTGGTCTTGACGGGACTGTTGATGCGCTGTCGTCCCTTGAGGGCATTCTGCACATCAGTGCGGGCACCGGGCCGACGGCCATCTTCGCCGGCACCTCGGAGGGGGTCCGGAACCGGGTTGGGGATACCTGGTCGAACGAGCCGGTGGAAGGTGTCCAGGATCCGGCGTTCCCGGGCTGAGCTCTGCACATCACTTGCCCGATCTGCCCAGGCTCGGCGACTGATTTTGTCCACACTCGGCTACGAAGGCGACGTCGGGGACTGGCCGAGGTGGCAAAGTCAGGGCATGAACGGATTCCGATCCGCGCCGCTGTGGAGGGGCGTCGCCGGCCGCCTCGATGCGGTCCGGATGAGGCCGGACGTGCAGGGCTTTACCGGTGCCATCGTGGGCTTCTGGTCGCTCCTGTTCCCTACCGAGTGTGCTGTATGCGGGCGCCTCTTGATCCCACTTTGCCCCGAGTGTCTTACCGCAATCCGCAAAGCGACGGTCCGCCCCCTCAGGGTTGAACGAGGTGCGCCCGCCTTGCCTCAGATACCGGGGCGTATGGAGTCAGCCACAGGTTTCGGTGACCCACTGCCGGTCACAGCAGGAGGCCATTACCGGTCCGCACTCGCGCGGTTGGTGCTTGCCTACAAAAACCATCACCGCACCGATGTGGGCAGACCCCTGCAAACGGCGCTCGCTGGAGCGCTGCACTCGGCCGTGGAGGGGCTCCGCCATGGCGGTGAAACGGCACAGATTCTTCTGGTGCCGGTGCCTGCAAAAGGAGCGTCGCTGCGCCGCCGCGGGTACGATCCTCTCGGCCTGCTCCTTGACGGGCTGGTTCGAAGAGGTGAGCTGCCCGCAGGCTGCCGGCCCGCCAGGTTGGTGGGGTACCGGGGCATAACCGTCCGACTGGGGTCAGCGCTCGCTGGCCGAGGTGGGCAGCAGCAGCAAAAGGGTCTCGGATCGGCCCAGCGACGCGCCAATGTCCGCCTCACCATGACCCTGCGGCGGGGCCAGCATCTGGTCCCCGGGGCGGTGTGCCTGGTGGTTGATGATGTGCTGACCACCGGGGCGACGATTGCCGAAGTGACGCGGGTTCTGCGGTTGGCCGGAGCGGAGGTGGCCGGGGCGGTAGTGGTTGCCGCCACCGAGCCGCCGTCGCGTGCCGAAGGAATGTAACGAACAAAATTTGCGGAAAAAAACAACCGCCGAAGGATGAATATCAGGGGTGGGTGAACTAACGTGAGGTATGGGTATCTCGAGGACAATTAGATATCCGTCGACAGCGGCTGGAAGCACGACTCCCCGGCCGCTGTTGTGTCACCTAAGGGATTTTGGAGGACACCATGGAGTTTTTGATCAGTGGTCGAAATCTGTCAGTTTCGGACCGTTTTCGTGAGTACGCCGAGGACAAGATCGACAAGATCGAGCAGCTTGGCGACAAGGTGCAGCGGCTAGAGGCGAAAGTTACCAAGGAGCCCAGCGCCCGTAATGCGGATAGCGCGCTCACCGTCGAACTTACCGTCCTGGCGAAGGGCCCCGTGATCCGGGCCGAGGCATCAGCAGCCGACAAATTTGCAGCCTTCGACCTTGCCTACAGCAAACTGCTGGAGAGACTACGCCGTGCCAGAGACCGGCGGAAGGTCCACCACGGCCGCCATACCCCCATGGCCGTTCGTGAAGCCACAGCTGATCTTGAACCCGCCAGCACCACAGCCCCTTTGTACCTCGAAGTGCAGTCCACCCAGGCCCCGCAGGAAGCCCAGGACAGCGTCGTCGACAGCTACGAGATCGAGAATGACATCCCGGCCGGCGACTCGCCGGTACTGATCCGCCGGAAGGTCTTCTCCGGCACTCCAATGACACTCGAGGATGCAGTCGACAACATGGAACTGGTGGGGCATGACTTCTACCTCTTCGTCGACTCGGCAACCGGTGCACCCTCAGTTGCCTACCGCCGGCAGGGCTGGACCTACGGCGTCATCACCCTCGACGCTCGGTGCGCTGAGGGAACTGAAGATCCGCGCGAGGAACTCCTTGCCTACCGGGCACGGGAAGCGGCGGCCTCGGCGTCGGCCTGAGCCGGCAGGGGAGAGGACCCCAGTAAGGTCAAAGGGTGACCACAGTCCTCTCCCTGTCCCAAGCCCGACGCATCGCGCTTGAGGCACAGGGACTGGCACGGGTAAGGCCCGTCGGCCCCGCTACGGCGAGGCAGGTGGGCCTTGCCTTTGCCCGGCTGCAGCTGCTGCAGATCGATTCGGTCAATGTCCTCATTCGCAGTCACTACCTTCCCCTGTTTGCCCGGCTGGGTCAGTACGACCGCGACCAGCTCGATCGGCTAGCCAGCACACACCCCCGCCGGATGGTTGAATACTGGGCGCACGAAGCCAGCTTCATCAGACCCACGCTCTTTCCCTACCTTCGTCCGTTGCAGGAGCGCCGGTGGGTTGGGGCTCATTCAGTGCCCGAGGGGCTGAGGGAATCGCTTCGTTCCCGCATTCGCGACGTCCTCGCAGTCAGCAGTCCTCTAACCGCTCCACAACTGCAACAACGGTTGGGACATATTGAGACTCGGGCCACGGACCAGTGGGGCTGGAACTGGAATTCGGTGAAACGGGTCCTGGAGGACATGTTCGAACGGGGTCAGGTTTCTTCGGCCGGGCGTAGCGCGTCATTCGAGCGCAAATATGCACTTACGGAGCGGGTCTTCCCGGACCCCGGCGCGGCGTTGGCAATCGTCCACCCAACCGAGGCCCACCTCCACCTGACCGAGCTATCGGCCCGCGCGCTCGGGGTCGGGACGTTGAAATGTTTTGCCGACTATTTCCGGCTCCCGCTGAAACCGACAGCGGGTGCCATCGAATCGTTGATTACCAGTGGAATCCTCAAGCCCGTCACCATCACAGGGTGGAACAGGCCAGCCTTCCGCCATGTGAACTCGGTATTGCCACGGAAAGCCGAGGGAAGGGCGTTGCTCAGCCCCTTCGATTCGATGGTGTTCGAACGCCGGAGACTCTCGGAACTGTTCGGATTCCATTACCGGATTGAGATCTACACTCCCGCTTCCGCGCGACGATACGGCTACTACGTGTTGCCGTTCCTATTACGTGAAGCGATGGTAGCGCGGGTGGATCTCAAGGCCGACCGGGCTGCGGGAAAGCTTCTGGTGCGCGGCAGCCATAGCGAGTCCGGCGCGCCAGCAGATACCGTCGTCGAACTGGCGGCCGAGCTACGGCTCATGGCCACCTGGCTTGGGCTCGATGACGTAGTCGTCGAGCCCAATGGTGATCTGGCCGAGGCCCTGAAACTGGCAGTTTCCCACGAATAGCACGCTCTGGCGGCACCAGTTCGACAGGATAAGTCGTCTCTCCCGTAGACTGAACAGGCCAGATTTCGGCGCACCTAGATTGGGAGCAAATACCAGTGCCATCACTTCTTGAACGAGTCCTCCGCACCGGCGATAAGAAGACACTGAAGAAACTCCGAAATTATGCTGACGCCATTAACGTCCTGGAGGACGAGTTTCGCGAGATGAGCGACGACGACCTCCGGGGGGAGGCCGACAAGCTCAAGCAGCGTTATGCCGACGGTGAGACACTCGACGCGCTACTGCCCGAAGCGTTCGCGGCCGTCCGTGAGGCATCGGCGCGCACGCTGAAGCTGCGGCAGTTCGACGTACAGCTGATGGGCGGTGCGGCCCTGCACCTGGGCAATATCGCCGAGATGAAGACCGGTGAAGGTAAGACGCTGGTCGCCGTGGCCCCCGCCTTCCTGAACGCGCTCACTGGCAAGGGCGTTCACATTGTCACCACCAACGACTATCTCGCCGAGTACCAGTCCGAGCTGATGGGACGTGTCTTCCGGTTCCTCGGGATGACCAGCGGTTGCATCCTTTCCAAGCAGGATCCCGCGACCCGCCGCGAGCAGTACAACGCCGACGTCACTTACGGCACGAACAACGAATTCGGGTTCGACTATCTGCGCGACAACATGGCGTGGAGTGCATCCGAACTGGTGCAGCGCGGCCACAACTTCGCCATCGTCGATGAGGTTGACTCAATCCTGATCGATGAGGCGCGTACCCCGCTGATCATTTCGGGACAGGCCTCCGGGGACGTCAACAGGTGGTACACCGAGTTCTCCAAGGTGGTCAAGAAGCTCACCAAGGACACCGATTATGAGGTCGATGAGAAGAAGCGCACGGTCGGAGTGCTCGAAGACGGTATCGAAAAGGTCGAGGACTACCTCGGAATCCAGAACCTCTACGAATCGGCCAACACCCCGCTGATCGGGTTCCTGAACAACGCCATTAAAGCCAAGGAGTTGTTCAAGAAGGACAAGGACTATGTGGTCCTCAACGGTGAGGTCATGATCGTCGACGAGCATACCGGCCGTATTCTCGCGGGGCGGCGCTATAACGAGGGCATGCACCAGGCCATCGAGGCCAAGGAGGGTGTGGAGATCAAAGCCGAGAATCAGACCCTCGCCACGGTCACCCTGCAGAACTATTTCCGGCTTTACGAAAAACTCTCGGGGATGACCGGTACAGCCGAAACTGAGGCCGCCGAGTTCATGGCCACGTACAAGCTTGGGGTCGTGCCCATCCCCACCAATCGTCCCATGGTGCGTGCCGACCTGTCGGACCTGATCTACAAGAATGAGATTGCCAAGTTTGACGCCGTCGTCAAGGACATCGTCGAACGCCATGAGACTGGTCAGCCGGTCCTGGTGGGCACCACGAGCGTGGAGAAAAGCGAGTATCTTTCGAAGCAGCTCGCGAAAGCTGGCATCCGGCACGAGGTGCTGAACGCCAAGAACCACTCGCGTGAAGCCTCGATTGTGGCCCAGGCCGGCCGTAAGGGAGCCGTCACGGTGGCGACGAACATGGCCGGTCGTGGCACCGACATCATGCTCGGCGGCAACGCCGAGTTCAACGCCATCGCCGAACTGGAGAAGCGGGGGCTGAGCCCGGCGGAAAACCCCGACGAGTATGAGAACCAGTGGCCCGACGCGCTGATCGCCGCTCGGGACTCGGTCGAGGCAGAGCACAACGAGGTCCGGGAACTAGGTGGCCTGTATGTGCTCGGCACGGAGCGCCACGAGTCGCGTCGTATCGACAACCAGCTCCGCGGTCGCTCCGGACGCCAGGGCGATCCCGGGCGGTCGCGTTTCTACCTGTCGCTGACCGATGACCTGATGCGGCTGTTCAACTCCGGTGCAGCCGAACGAATCATGAATTCGTCAACCATGCCCGACGACGTCGCCCTGGAGTCCAAACTGGTCTCCAAAGCAATCGAGAGCGCTCAGGGACAGGTGGAGGGACGGAACGCCGAGCAGCGCAAGAACGTCCTGAAGTACGACGACGTCCTCAACCGTCAGCGCGAAGCCATCTACGGGGACCGGCGCCGCATCCTCGAGGGCGGTGACCTGCATGAAAAGGTCAGTTTCTTCCTGGAAGACGTCGTGACAGCGATGGTTGACGAAGCAACAGCCCAGGGACACGGCGATGACTGGGACTACGAGCAGCTGTGGACCAACCTCCGTACGCTCTACCCGATCAGCCTCACCATTGACGAGGTACTTGACGAAGCTGGCGGCCCGTCCAAGGTCACCCGGGATTTTCTTCACGCCGAAATTCTGTCGGACGCGAAGGTCGCCTACCAGGCCCGCGAAGAGGCCCTCGGGGAGCAGACCATGCGCGAACTGGAACGCCGGGTGGTCCTTTCGGTCATCGGTCGGAAATGGCAGGAACACCTGTATGAGATGGACTACCTCAAGGAAGGCATCGGACTGCGGGCGATGGCCCAGCGCGATCCGCTGGTCGAGTACCAGCGTGAAGGGTTCATCCTGTTCCAGGCGATGATGGAAGCGATCCGGGAGGAAAGCATCGGTTTCCTGTTCAACCTGGACGTTGAGGTAGCTGCTCCCGCGCCCACCGGGCTCCCAGGAGTGGCTGATGGTCGGGGCCTGGTGCAGGGCCCAACCATCAAAGCAGCCGGCCTCGACGCCCCGGAAAGGCCAGCAACCCTGAACTTCTCGGCGCCGAACGCGCAGGGCGAGGTCGAAACGCGGGTGGAGCGGCGCTCCGGTACGGCGAAGACGGCCGAAGCCAATGGCGGTAACCGGGCCGAAGCCCGTGCGGCTTCGAAGCGCAAAAAGAAGTAGCACCTAGCCGATCTCGAGGGCAGTCACCCTCCAGTGCCCGCGTCGTCGCTCCAGTCTGAGAGCGACGGCGCGGGCTCTGTGGTTTTCACAGGCAACCGCGGACGCTTCGTAGACGGTTTCAGTGATGCGACAGATCCGCACGGAGCGCACCGAAACATTCCGGTGCAGCAGATGGTCGGGGCGCCCAGTGGATGCGCCCCGGTTGAGGCTACGGACCAGATTGGCGCGAAGTTGGAGACGTTCGTAGCTGGGCGGATCCAGCCATTCGGCCAGCTGCTGCAGTGGCCGGGAGCCACCGAGGACTTCGAGGGATGCCTGCACCACTGAACGGGTGATGCGTTGTACCTGGGTTGCTGCAGCGAGCTCCTCAATGGTTGGTGTGGGGGCAGAGACCTGGCGATCGGGACCGGATCCGGTGAGTGAACCGGAGGTCGGGTCGGGGGCCAGGGGAGGACGGACTAGTTGGGTCTGGGTTAACATGATGCTCCTGGCGTGGCTACCGCGCGGTGGGAGGGACCCGGAGCAACTGGCCGGGAATGAGTAGATGGGGATCGTCGCCGATCACTCCACGATTCTCGAGATGCCATCGCGGCCAAGCGTCGGCAATCTCGACATCTGTGGCGAACGGTCCGAGGTGGGCCGCAGCGATAGTCCACAGCGAATCACCGGTGCGAACGGTGATCACCGGAAGGCCGGAATCCGTGCCCGCTGGTGCTGCGGCCCGAGTCTGGCCCCGCAGCAACGGGAGGCCGTCGACGGGTGCCGGGAGAGGTTTCCACTGTGGTCTGACGGTGGGCGGTTCATCCCGCCGCGGCTCCGCACCGGATGTAAGTACCGAATCGCCAGGGGCAGACACGATCGGCGCAGTGAGTAGGCGACCTGGAAGTTCTCCGCCCAGCGCCGCTGGTACTCCGCTGAGAACGTGCAGACCCACCATGGCGGCGGCAAGCCTTCGCATGAAGCCAGGGGTGAAAAGCCCAGCCACTTTTGCAGCTTTCCGGAAGCCCGCTCCTATCAGCAGCTCACTCAAAAGGGCGAGAGCCAGCGTGACGACCCACCACCCAACCACCAGCACCCCAGCGCTGGCCGCTGCCAGGCCGAGCAGCCCTTCAATTCGCTGGTACCCGGTGAGCGGTCCGGCGTTGGCGAGAATCACTTGACCGCACGCGTAAAGCCCCACCCCCAGCAGCGGGATGCTCGCTGCAACAGCTTTTTCGCTGAAAGTTTTCACCTTTTCTCCTGAACGCTGGGCTACCGTCAGTAGGTTGTTTGTTGTTGTTTGATGCTGTTTAGTCTCATTTAAATCTGTATAGGTAGTTTGTACACCTTAATGTTGTTCGGTGTCTATCCTTGACCCGGCTTGCAGGGAGTCCTAGGCTGGCCCGGTGCGGTGGGAATCCTTGTTCCAGGACCTTGAGGCCCAGTTCGCTGCGGCCCGCTTGATCGCCGTGGAGGGCGAAATTACCGAGCGGTCTCGACTGGAATTTGCGGCTCTTACGGCGATGGACCGCCTCCGGGGACAGCAGGGTGTCACCCTGCGAATTCGGACTCCCAGCGGAGCCTTGTTCAGTGGCATCGTCCGGCAGGTCGGATCTGAATGGCTAGTATTGGCGACCGGATCCGGCGCCGCGATGATTCCAGCCATCGCGCTGAGTACCGTCGAGGGTATGGGGAGACAGGCCGTCGCCGAGCCCTCCGTGGTGGCTACGAGGCTGGGATTAGGCTCTGTCTACCGGGCCTTCGCCAGGGACCGAACCCTGCTCACGCTGCAGCTTGCTATTGGTGGGGTTCGGTTAGACGGCACTATTGACCGGGTGGGGAAGGACTTCCTTGAGCTCGCAACGGTGCCGCTCGGGGAACAGCGGCGCAAGGGCAGCGTCGCAGGTGTGGTCCTGATTCCGTTCAGTAACGTGGAGGCGGTGCTGTCCCGCCCCTGATAGCACTAGTGAGTGCTATCTTCCCGGGCGTGGCCGAAAGAGCTCTCCCGTACCGCGGCGGCCGACTTTTGATAGGCGCGGGCGATGAATTCTTCGAGGATGTGAGACTCCACCCGCCACTGACCGCGGCCACCGATCTGGATGGCCGGTAGCTCCCCGGACCGGACCAGGGCGTACGTCTGAGACGACGAAATGTTCAGCACCTCACCAACATCAGCGAGGGTTAGGAACCTCTTCTCGGCCACGTCTTCCGCCTTTCGTCCCACGTTTCGCAGAACCTTTGCACCTTCGATACCGCTGACTTCCAATCTTGCCATCACCGCCCGCGATTTCACCGGATTATCCACAGTTTGGAAGCATTTGGCTCCAAAGGATTTATTTTGCGGCAGTCGTCCACGAGAATTGCTGGATCAGGTCAAAAATATCCGGGGGCTGGACGGTTGGGCGGCCGGAGTCTGTAGGAGGCCATCGTGAGCCTATTGGCAGTTACCCCGGAACGAGATGAGCCCCCGGTCCGGTTGAGGAAGCCGTCGTGGAAGGATCCGCGGCTCCTGGTAGGCGTCCTGCTTGTGCTGGCGTCCATCGCCGCTGTTACCGCCGTGGTGGGCAGCGCCGATCAAACCACCGGCGTCTACGCGGCCCGCGCGGATATACCAGTGGGTGCGGTGGTAACTTCCGCCGACCTGACAGTTGTTGCGGTGCGGTTGGATGATCTCCAGCTGGCCTATCTCGGGGTCGATGAGGGGATCCCCGAAGATGCAGTTGCCACCCACTTGCTGCGGGCGGGTGAGTTGGTGCCGCGGGCCGCCCTGGGCGCCGCCGATGAGCTGGACCGCAAACCAGTGGGCCTGACCATTGACGATCCGCTGCCGGCCGGAACCGCCACCGGGTCACGGGTCGATGTCTGGGTGTCGCTTGAGGGGGAGGGGGGCACCTGGGAACCCCCTACCCAGTTACTGGAAGCTGCTGAAATCTCGGAGTTGACGGTGTCCGAGTCAGCGCTCGGCGGGGGAACCGGATCAACCCTGGTTCATGTTCTCGTAGGCGACGAGACACTGCCCGAGCTGCTGGCCGCACTGCTGAACGAGGCGCGAATTGCCATCGTTCTCAACCCTGGCGGCTCGCCGTGAATCTTCCCGTGGTTACTGGCGGGAGCGCTGCCCGTGAGTGTGTCACCGGGTTGGAGAACCTGCGGGGCCCGGTCACGGTGGTCCGTTGGTGCAATAACCTCGCGGAGGTCATCGCGGTATGCCAGACCGGGCTTGCGCGCGCAGTCATCCTGTCGGCGGACGCCGGGGAGCTGACCTCTTCTCTGAT
Source organism: Arthrobacter sp. TB 23 (assembly GCF_000294595.1). Classification (NCBI taxonomy): domain Bacteria; kingdom Bacillati; phylum Actinomycetota; class Actinomycetes; order Micrococcales; family Micrococcaceae; genus Arthrobacter; species Arthrobacter sp. TB 23. The sequence goes on from NZ_ALPM01000024.1 coordinate 36,777, forward strand.
CGATCGGTTCGATAACGCAGACGTCGTCGTCGTCGCCCTGGCTGACGACGACGACAGCCGGAGCCGCCTCGAAGCGCTGGGCATTCGCCACACAACAAGCGATGTTGCTGCCGTCACCCTCGCATCAATAATTGAAGCAGCCGTGGAGGCTGCCGGTGATCAGCAGCGTGGCTCCCGCAGCCTGCAGGCCGGTGGGATCTCCTACACCGATCCCACGCCTGCGCTCGATTCCGACGTCGATCCCGAGGGCTCCCCCACGGCGGAGGTGACGGCTACCGGCTCCGGGGAGATTTTCGCGGTCTGGGGGCCGGCGGGGTCGCCCGGCCGCACCACGGTGGCAGTGAATCTTGCGGCCGAGCTCGCGGCTGACGGACGGTCGGTGTTGCTGATCGATGCGGATACCTATGGAGCCAGCGTTGCTGCATCCCTGGGCCTCCTCGACGAATCTGCAGGAATTGCGCAGGCCTGCCGGCTCGCGGATCAGGGGTCGCTTGACCGGGCAGGGCTACGCCGGGCCATCACGGTGGTAGCAGTGCGGGGCTCTCGGCTTGGCGTCCTGACGGGCGTTACCCGGGCCGACCGCTGGACCGAACTGCGGCCGGCGGCGCTGGCCCGGGTGCTTGAGCTCGCTCGCGAAGTTGCCGATGTGACGGTTATCGATTGCGGGTTCTGCCTTGAAACTGATGAGGAGTTGAGTTTCGACACCGTCGCACCCCGCCGGAATGCGGCCACGCTCTGTTGCCTGGAAACGGCCGACACGATCTTCGCCGTGGGCGCGGCGGACGCCGTCGGGCTGCCACGCCTGGTCCGTGCGCTCGCGGACCTGACAGCTTCCGTGCCGGGAACTGTCCCACGGGTGGTCCTGAACAAGGTTCGGGCGGCCGCCGTCGGCCGGGGACCGGAGCGTCAGCTCCGCGAAGCCTGGGACCGGTTTGGTCCAGCTCAGCAGGTGGAAGCCTTCCTGCCAGCGGACTTCACCACCGTCGACGCCGCGCTTCTGGGAGGTTCAGTATTGCTGGAATCTGCACCCCGATCACCCTTACGCGAGGGGATCGCAGCGCTTGCCGGTGTACCGATTGAACAACTGCGGCGCTGGCCATTTGGAGCAGGCCACAACGAAGTGAAGTTTTCCCGCAACGGCGTTAGGCTCATGGGTAACGGGCCGCAACGGAGCGGCTTTTAATATTCGTTTTATGGAGGCGTTTTCATGTCGTCTGGATCCAGCATGACGGACCAGCCAAGTTCCGACACTTCTACCGGAGAGTTCATCAGTCACTACTATGAACATCTCGCTGAAGAGGACGCCAAGGCACACACAGCTGAAGCGCTCAAAGAGCGCGCCCTGCGACACCGTGGCCTCGCCGAAAACCGCCAGGTTGGTGAAGCGGCGGTAGACATCTTTGACCAGTCCGACGCCAGCGTCATCATGATCGTGACCGATGACATGCCGTTCCTGGTTGACTCGGTGGCCGCCGAGCTGGTGCGCCATCAGGTGGCCATCCGGCTCGTCATGCACCCCACCTTCATCGCCACCCGGGACCGGGCAAGTGCGGCGCTGCACAAATTGCAGCGGGTACCGTCCTCGGCAGGCGTGTCCAGCGGTGATACAGCAGCTCTGCCCAACGTCTCACACTTGATCGCCGACGGCGACGTTGCAGCCCACATCGAGTCATGGATCGCCGTCGAAGTAGGCCGGATCCTCGACGACAACCGTCGCCAGAAAATCATTGCCGGGCTGACCAACGTTCTCGGCGATGTACGCGCAGCGGTAGAAGACTGGCCCGCCATGCGCAGCAAGGTCCGCGAGATCGCCGCGTCCCTCGACTCTGTTCCAGGTGGCGCCGACATCCCCGACCTTGACCAGGCCCGGGAGTTGCTTACCTGGCTGGATGCCGGAAACTTCACCTTCCTGGGGTTCAAGGAATATGACCTCCTGACCGACGACGACGGCCAGGACGTTCTGCGGATCGCAGACGGGAACGGCCTGGGGCTGTTGAGGCACCCCGTCGGCGGACGTCAGGTCCAGCAACTCACCAGCGCCGGCAAAGCCAAGGCCAGGGAGAAGCGAGCCCTGGTCATCACCAAGGCGAACTCCCGCTCGACGGTCCACCGTGCCGCCTACCTCGACTACATTGGCGTCAAACGATTCGATGCGCAGGGGAACGTCAACGGCGAACGCCGGTTCATCGGACTCTTCGCGACCAGTGCGTACACCGGCTCGGTGCGCGGCGTGCCGATTGTGCGTGACAAAGTCAATGCTGTCCTGTTGCAGTGCGGCTTCCCACCCGACTCGCATTCAGGCAAGGATCTCCTGTCCATTCTCGAGACCTACCCGCGCGACGAGCTTTTCCAGATCGAGGTCCAGGACCTGATCACGACGGCGATGGGGATCCTGAAGCTCCAGGAACGTCGCCGTACACGGCTCTTTCTGCGACCAGACATTTACGGCCGATTCATGTCGGCACTGGTCTTCCTGCCACGTGACCGGTACACCACCGGGGTGCGCCTGCGGATTGAGCAGGAACTGCGACAGACTTTCAAAGCCGAATCCATCGACTACGAGGCGCGGATCAGCGAATCTGCCCTTGCGCGGCTGTTCTTCCGTATCAGGCTGCCGCGGGGCGTTGAGGTTGCACCGGTGGAACCGGCAGCGCTTGAGCAACGGCTGGTGGGTGCTGCCCGGTCCTGGTCCGAAGGTATCGATGAGGTGGTCCGTGGACGGTTCGACCGGCGGACTGCCGAGGACGTCTCGGGTTTGTGGGCTGAAGCTTTTCCGGCCAGCTACCGGGTCGACTACGAGGTGGAGGACGCCCTTCAGGACATCGAACGTTTTGAACGGTGCGAGAAGAACTCCCCAGCCGCGCCGGTGATGCACGTGTATGTCCCCGAGGGAGCAGGCGAACGACTGGAGGAGGACGCCCGACTAAAGCTCTACCTGACGGAGCCCAAAAGCCTGAGTCAGATCCTTCCGTTCCTCCATAACCTCGGACTCGAGGTGCTGGATGAACGCCCCTTCGAGGTTGAGCGCTCCGACGGCAAGGAATTCTTCCTGTATGACCTGGGCCTGAAGTACCCGGCGGGCATTGATCCTGTTCGCACCGGCCGGCTGCTCGAGGAATCGTTCGCCGCAGCTGTGGCTGGGTCTTCCGAGTCTGACCCGTTCGACCGGCTGGTCCTTCGCGAAAACCTCCACTGGCGCCAGGTGGTGATCCTGCGCAGCTATGCCAAGTACATGCGGCAGATGGGCAACACCAACTCCTACGGTTTTGTCGCGGACACCCTGCTCGCCAACGCAGCGGTCAGCCGCGCACTGGTGATGCTCTTCGAAGCCCGGTTCGACCCCGACCTCAGCGAAGCCGAACGGGAGTCACTCACCGACAGTGCGCGGGCCACCCTGGAGTCCGGGCTGGAACAGGTTCCCACGCTCGACGCCGACCGGGTCCTGCGCACCTTCGGAAACCTGATCGGCGCAACCCTGAGAACCAATTACTTCCAGGACAAGCGCCACGTCAGTTTCAAGTTCGACACCTCGGCCATCGACGGGGCGCCCCACCCGCGGCCCAAGTTCGAAATCTGGGTGTACTCACCGCAGGTCGAAGGAGTCCATCTGCGGTTCGGCAAGGTCGCCCGCGGAGGGTTGCGCTGGTCTGACCGTCGCGAGGATTTCCGGACCGAGGTGCTCGGTCTGGTGAAGGCGCAGACGGTCAAGAACGCGGTGATCGTTCCGACTGGCGCCAAGGGTGGTTTCTTCGCGAAGCAGCTTCCCAATCCTGCGGTGGATCGTGCTGCCTGGCTGGCTGAAGGACAGGCAAGCTACCGCACTTTCATCCGGGCATTGCTCGATATCACCGATAACCTGGTGACAGGCGACGACGGCGAAACCGTCGTCCCTCCGCCCCGCGTGGTGAGGCATGACAGCGACGACAGCTACCTGGTGGTGGCAGCTGATAAGGGCACAGCCGCGTTCTCCGATATCGCCAACGAGCTATCGGCCGAATATGGTTTCTGGTTAGGGGACGCCTTCGCCTCAGGCGGGTCGGTCGGCTACGACCACAAGCAGATGGGCATCACGGCCCGCGGCGCGTGGGAATCGGTAAAACGGCACTTCAGCGAGTTCGGCGTCGACACCCAGGCCGAAGAGTTTACGGTGGTGGGCGTCGGCGACATGAGCGGTGACGTCTTCGGTAATGGCATGCTGCTGTCCGAGCACATTCGGCTCGTTGCGGCGTTTGACCACCGGCACATCTTCCTCGACCCGACCCCAGACGCGGCAGCATCATTCGCCGAGCGGAGTCGGCTGTTTGACCTCCCACGGTCAAGCTGGGAGGACTACGACGCGGCACTGATCAGCGAGGGCGGTGGGATCTACCCACGGCAATCCAAGACTGTGCCCATCTCGGCCCAGGTCCGTGCGGCTCTTGGGCTGGATGAGTCAGTAACCACGCTGAGCCCGCCAGAGCTGCTCCGTGCCATCCTCTGTGCGCCGGTGGATCTCCTGTACAACGGCGGCATTGGCACATACGTCAAGGCATCCAGCGAAACCCATGCAGAAGTCGGGGACAAGGCAAACGACGCGATCCGCGTCAATGGCAACCAGTTGCGTGCCCGGGTTGTGGGTGAGGGCGGAAACCTTGGGATGACCCAGTTGGGGCGCATCGAGGCTGCACTGGCTGGTGTGGTGCTCAACACCGACGCGATCGATAACTCGGCAGGCGTAGATTGCTCGGACCATGAGGTCAACATCAAGATCTTCGTTGACCGGATGGTCCGGACTGGTGCGCTACCCGCGGCGGAACGCGCTGAATTCCTGCACTCGATGACTGACGAGGTAGGACGGCTGGTCCTGAAAGACAACATCGACCAGAACGTTCTGCTCCTGAACGATCGGCAGCGTGTTCTGGAATGGAGCCCCAGCTTTGAACGCCTCATGGATTGGCTGGAGACGAACGCGGACCTGAACCGGGAACTTGAAGCGCTGCCCACCACGCAGGAACTGCGGACCCGCGTGGAGAGCGGACAGGGGCTTACCTCACCCGAGCTGTCGGTGCTGGCAGCCTACGTCAAGATTGAACTGACCAAGGCCCTCACCAATAGCGATCTGGCCGACGACCCGTGGTTCGGCAGCACTCTCAGGGAGTACTTCCCCAAACAGCTGGCAGAGCGCTTCGACAGCCAGCTCGATACTCACCCGCTGCGGCGCGAGATTATCTCGACGGTGATCGCCAACGACATGATCAACCTGGGCGGTATCACGTTCGCTTTCCGGGTGATGGAGGAGACCTCGGTGTCGGGGCCGGTGATTGCCCGGGCGTTCGTTGCGCTGCGCGAAATCTACGACCTCGATGCTTTGGTGGACGCGCTGGGCGAACTTCCGGCGAGTTTCCCGACCGAACGATGGTCAGCCGTGCATCTGGACATGCGTCGGCTACTCGACCGGGCCGTCAGGTGGTTCGTCAACAATGTCGGGCAGGGCACGTCAGTGGCCGACGACATCGAGACATTCAAGCCGCTGATGGACCCGCTGCGTACCCATCTTGTTGACTACGTGCGTGGGAGGGACAAGGAGCGGGTCAACGAGTGGTTTGCCCGCGCAGAAGAGTGGGGTTTGCCGGACGATATTGCCCGGCACTGGGCCGAACAGTTCGAGTCTTTCGGTCTGCTCGATGTCGCCCTGATCACCCAGCAAATCGACGAACCAGTCGAACGCATTGCGCAGGTCTACTACGCCGTCTACGACAGGTTTGCTGTCGACAACCTGTTGGAGCGGATTACCACCCTTCCGCGCAGGGACAGGTGGCAGGCACTGGCCAGGGCAGCATTACGGGACGATCTGTACTCGGCGATTGCCGATATGACCGTCTCGGTGATGAAGGCTTCGTCGACCATGGAGGGGGCAGAAGCAGGGGATCGGCTCGTCGCCTGGGAACAGCAGAACGCCGAAATGCTTGAGCGCGCCCGTCACATGTTCGCCGAGATCAACCGCCTCGAACGCGACGACATGGCGTCGCTGTCGGTTGCGCTCCGGTTGCTCCGGTCGATCGTCCGACGGTAGGGCCGGAAAGCTCGTGGCAATATTCACTGATCCAATCCGTGAGTACGCGCACTTCGGACCAGGCGATGCGGAATGGTTGCATCTTCTGGTCGGGGATTGGCAGATGGTTGCTGATCTCGCCTTCGCCGACCTTGCGCTCTGGTTTCCCCTGGACGACGGTGGGTACGTAGCGTTGGCCCATGTAAGGCCGTCCACCTCCCACACCGTCTTTCACACGGACTTCGTGGGGGAGCGGATCCGGGCCGACCTGCTTCCGCTGGTCGACAAAGCGTGGATGAGCCAAAAGATGGAACGGTCCGGGGATACGAACTGGACCACCGAAATGGCTATGCGGGTCGAAGCGGTACCGATGGTGCGGAACGGTCGGACCCTCGCGGTGGTCACCACACATATGGACCTCTCCAGTTCCCGAATGCCGTCGCGGCTTGAACTGACTTACCGCCAATGCGCTCACGATCTCCTCCGGATGGGTACGCTCGGACTGTGGCCGGATTTCGCAACCCCCACCGGTTCCCGGCGCGGGGCCCCACGCGTTGGCGATGGTTTGATTCGGCTGGACGTCGAAGGAGTTATTCAGTATGCGAGCCCGAACGGCGTCTCGGCATTCAGGAGGCTCGGCGATGTTGAGACACTGGAAGGCAGGTCTTTAGCGGAGATAGTCACCTCGCTTCTCACCGACCGGCGCATGGTCGATGAAACCCTCCCGCTGGTGGTTACTGGCAGGATGCCCTGGCGGACGGAAATCGAATCACGTGGTGTGAGCCTGTCGCTGCGGGCCATTCCCCTGCGCGACGAGAAGGACCGGTTCGGCGCTTTGGTGCTGTGTCGGGATGTCTCTGAGCTGCGCCGCAGGGAAATGGAGTTGGTTTCCAAAGACGCCACCATCCGGGAAATCCACCACCGGGTGAAGAACAACCTGCAGACCGTTGCCGCATTGCTGCGGATGCAATCCCGGCGCATGGTGAGCGACGAAGCCAAGCAGGGGCTGGAGCAGGCGATGCGCCGGGTAGGGACTATCGCCCTGGTGCACGAGACCCTTTCGCAGGGACTATCCCAGAGCGTCGACTTCGACGAGCTGATCGCACGGCAATTCCGGCTGTCGGCTGAAGTAGCGTCCCCCGCCCACGTAGTGCGTACCGAACGCGCCGGGTCATTCGGCGAACTGCCCAGTGATTTCGCCACGCCGTTGGCCCTGGTGATCAATGAACTGGTCACCAATGCGGTGGAGCATGGGCTCGCGGAACGAACCGGTACGGTGTGGCTTCTCGCCAATCGACGGACGGGCAGCGACGGCGACGAAATCCTGAACGTCACGGTCGCCGACGACGGGATCGGCCTGCCCTACGAAAACCACAAGGAGGGCCTTGGCCTTCAAATCGTCAGGACCTTGGTCACCAGCGAGTTGGATGGCACCATCGAGTGGGCGCCACGGGAGGGCGGCGGGACAGCCGTGTCTATTGAGCTGGGATTGCATGACAACCGCTCATGACAGCAGTCGCTCATAGCAGCAGTCAGTCCATCACAGCATTGATTCTCCACAGCGGTGATTCTCCACAGCATTGATTTTCCACAGCATTAGGTAATAGGAACGGATCGCCACCCCGGGGG
>NZ_ALPM01000025.1:0-10609 GCF_000294595.1 Arthrobacter sp. TB 23
CCCCGCCGACGTCGGCGGGCACGCCTTCCTTGAAGTGCCGGACCACGCAGACTTCCAGGCTGTGTCCACCACCTCAGCGGTGGAAATCATCTGGCTCGCCCGGGGGGAACGTCCCCACGGTGAACTGCTGGACGCGGCGGTCCGGGATACGGTTCGGGTGCCCGGCTGGGTGTCGCTGGCCGCGCCGTTCGCCGTCGGAGTCGATGCCAGCTCCCGCGCCGGGCTGACCCTCGCCGCCGCTGCCGCAGCCACAGCAGGCCCCGAGCCGGAAGAAGTGAACATTGACGAAACCATCCTGTGGGAAACCCCGCAGCGGCTGAACGCGTCAACGCTGAATTCCTCGCTGAACCCGGACCGGCCCTCCGGTGCGCTCCCGTTCTATGCCTGGATCGCGGGCGAGGCCGCGGTGGTCCGTGGGCTGCGGCGTTATCTGGTGCGCGACGTCGGGATTGACCGCAAGCAGGTGGCCTTCATGGGGTATTGGCGCAGGGGCCGATCCGAACTTGGCTAGCCGCCACGCCGTGATCTGTGTAACGAAATTATAACTTCTCGGCTAAGCGCCCTATTCTTATAGGGAGCCATCCGCATCATTGTGGCTCCCGGACTGCACGCCTAACCCTGTCAGCAGCCGGCCCCCAATTCACCGTGGCAGGGGTGGAGGACCCATCTTCGGCAGTTTTCTGCCTTGGGGTGCAGCCCTTCGCAAACCACTCTTCCGCTCACTGGAAGAGCAGCAGTGGGCCGAGTCAACTCTTGCTCGAATCCGACAGCTAACTTCACCGGCGTTGCAGAGAGGCTCCTGTTTTGCTCCAGCCGGTCACGTCCGGGCGCCGCCGCGCGTCCGCCCCGCCTAAGTCCACCTTGAAATCCAACCGCCGGTCAGCTGTGCTGGCCGTGGGAGTCCTCGCCGCAGCNNNNGGCGGGCCTCGTTCTCACCGCAGCCTTCCCCTCGCCAGAGGCTTCCCCCTCGGCAGCCCCTACCGCCGGAACCGGCCCCGCCGTAGCCGCACCGGTTACTGCTGACGCTGAAGTAGAAATTGATTTCAGCAAGGAGTCCCCGCTCGCGACGGCCGCAACCCCGAAGGCCAAAACCACTGTCCTGTCCAGCGACGCGGCAGCGTTCACCACCCCGATCAAGGGTGCCGAAATTGCTTCGTCGTTCGGCTACCGGGTGAACCCGATGGGCGGGTACGGCGACGAGCTGCACACCGGGACCGACTACGCAGGGGCTTGCGGTACGCCGGTCCTCGCATCACGCGCGGGCACCGTCGTGGAATCCGGGTGGCATGCCTATGGTGGTGGCCAGCGGATCGTGGTGGACCACGGCGGGGGCCTCCAAACCTCGTACAACCATCTCAGTGTGCTCGGCGTGACCGTGGGGCAGAAAGTGGGCAAAGCCGAGGGCCTGGGCGCCGTCGGCAGCACCGGCAACTCCACCGGATGCCACCTCCACTTCGAGCTACTGGTCAACGGCGAAAAAGTCGATCCCCAGACCCGGCTCTAGCCCCGGCCCGGGCCCGGCCCTCGCGGCTTAGGGCTCCGGGTGGGTGACGACTGCTGGATCCTTCTTGCCGTAAGGCATCCGCAGCCGCAACGAATTAGCGTCCACGCGCAGGACCATGTGGGTGCCCTTGCCGAGGGGGTCGCCGTCGAGCTGGATTTCCTGCGGCTCGTCAAGCTGGATCTCGGCTTCCTTGCACTGGAAGTACTCGAGCGACGGGTCCTTGCCCTTTCCACGGGCAAACAGCTTACCCACGACGCCAAGCCAGCCGAGCCGGCCGGTGGGCGCCACGGTCATGATGTCCAGCAGGCCGTCGTCAATCTTGGCGCCGGGGAAAATCTCCAGCCCGCCCATGATCTTGCCGCAGTTGCCGCCCATCACGCTGCGCAGCCGACGCTCGATGACCTCGCAGCCGTCCAGCGTGATCCGGGTGCGTGCAGGCTTGCCGCTCAGGTTCCGGATGCCGGCGTCGACGTAGGCCAGCCAGCCCACCTTGTCTTTGAGGTCATCACGGGTGTCAGCCATGATCGACGCGTCAAACCCCAGCCCCGCCATCACCAGGAACACGTGCGAGTCCTGGGCGCGGTCAACGGTGACATGGACGACGTCAACGTTGCGTTCGGTGCCGAACAGGGCTGCCTTGGCGGCCTCCTCCGGATCGTCGACGGCGATGTCAAGGTTCCGGGCCAGCAGGTTGCCGGTGCCGAGTGGGATCAGCCCCAGTGCGATGCCGGTGCCGTTGACGACCTCGGCCACGCAGCGGACCGTTCCGTCACCGCCAGCGGCGATCACCACGTCCACGCCGGCGTCGACGGCTTCCTGTGCCTGGCCACGGCCGGGATCATCAACCGACGTCTCCAGGTACAGCACCTCGTCCCACCCCTCGGCAGCGCAGAGCTCCGAAACGATCGCACGAATATCAGCCCCGGTGTTCTTGACCGGGTTGATGATCAACGCGGCGCGCTTGGTCCGAGTGTCGGAGGGCTGGGTCATGATGTCCTTCTCAGGTTGTGGGGAGGGGAGCGGGGTTGCACTGCAAAAAGTTATCAGTCTGCTTGCAATGCCACCTTATCGCGCGGCGGGAGCAGGTAGCCTCTTCTAGTGGAATTCTCTCAACGATATGTGGCCCTCGGTGATTCGTTTACGGAAGGCGTCGGCGACTGGCATGAAGCCAGCCCCAATGGGGTGCGGGGGTGGGCTGACCGGGTGGCCGAGCAACTGATCCTTGCCGACAGCTCCTGGGGATATGCGAATCTCGCCGTCCGCGGCAAGAAAGTGCGCCAGGTCCTCGACGAACAGGTTGACCGGGCCCTGGCCCTGCAGCCCACGCTGATCACCATCTACGCCGGTGGCAACGACATTCTGCGGCCGCGGATCGACATTGACGCGCTGATGGCCGCCTACGACGACGGCGTGGCCCGCCTTGCAAGCTCGGGCGCCGCCGTGGTGCTGTTTACCGGTTTTGATTCGGTGGGGTCGGCGGTGTTCGGCAAGACCCGCGGGCGGACGGCCATCTATAACGAACTGGTCCGTGAAATTGCTGACCGGCACCACGCCGACGTGGTGGACTACTGGCGGTTCAGGGAGTTCCAGAATTGGGGCTATTGGGACACTGACCGGATGCACATGTCCGCCGCCGGACACACCCTCATGGCCAGGCGGGTGCTCGAAGTGTTGCGGGCCTCCCACGAGATCGACCTGCCCGAGCTGGAGGCCGCGCCGGCGTCGTCGCGGATAGATCAGCTACGAGCGGACGCCCAGTGGGCGCGCGACTATCTGTCGCCGTGGGTGGGGCGGCGCCTGCGCGGCGTGTCTTCGGGGGATGTGCTGACGGCCAAGTACCCGGAGCTCACCCGCCCGGCGTGGGCCTAGGGTCCCAGCCGGCCCGCGGGGCACCGGTGGCAAACGGTGGCTGTGCCAGAATGGCGGGATGAGTGGTGTCCGATGGCTGAATCCCGAGGAGCGGCAAGCCTGGCTTGCGCTCTACGCCGTCACCACCATGCTCCCTGGCACGCTGGACGCCCACCTGTTCCGGCAGGCCAAGATCACGCTGTTCGATTATCACGTCCTGGCGATGCTTTCCGAGACTGATGACCTCACCCTCGCGATGAGTGAACTCGCTGCCCGGTCGAATGCGTCACTGTCCCGCCTGAGCCATGTGGTGAAGAAACTTGAGCAGCGCGGCTGGGTGTCCCGGTGCCCCAGTGCCAGCGATGGTCGGGTCACCACCGCCCGGATCACCGAGGGCGGGCTGACGAATCTGCAGTTACTGGCCCGCGAGCATGTTGACCATGTACGGGAATCGGTCTTCGACGCGTTGACCGACGACGACGTCCGCGACCTGGAGCGGATTGGCAAGAAGATCCTGGCCCGCCTCGACAGTACCCACTGGATCCTGAATCAACCCACACCTGGAGTGCAACCATGAACCGACCGTCCGTCCTTGCGATCGTTCTCGCAGGCGGTTCGGGTGGACGGTTGGGGCCGCTGACGGATAAGCGTGCCAAACCGGCGCTGCCCGTCGCCGGCTCCTACCGCCTGATCGACATCCCCCTCTCCAACCTGCACCACAGCGGCTTCTCGGATGTGTGGATGGTGCAGCAGTACCAGCCGAACTCGCTCAACGACCATCTGGCCAATGGCCGGCCGTGGGATCTGGACCGCACCAACGGCGGGCTGCGTGTCCTGCCGCCGTTTGAGGGCAGGGAAGGGGAGGGCTTCGCGGACGGAAACGCCGATAGCCTGTTCCGGCAGGCAGCGTTTATCCGCGAGTTCGACCCCGACCTGGTGCTCCTCCTGAGCGCCGATCACCTGTACCAGCTGGACTTCCGTGATGTCGTCCAAACGCATCTGGAGGCCAAAGCCGCCGCGACAATCGTGACCACACACTTCGACGGCGACGCCTCCAACCACGGTGTGGTCGAGGTGTCCGGCGGCGCCGTCACCGGCTTCGAGTACAAGCCCGACAAGCCCAAGACCACCCTGGTGGCCACCGAAGTCTTCCTATTCGATGCCGCGCACCTGCTCAACACCCTGGAACTGCTGGAGAAGGAAGAGGGCGGCCTCGACGACTACGGCGACCAGCTGCTGCCCCACCTGGTGCAGCATTCAACAGTGGTGGAACACCGCCTTGAAGGGTATTGGCTCGATCTTGGTACCCCCGAGAACTACCACCGGGCGCACATGGAACTGCTTGACGGCGAGGGTCTGGCCTTCGACCACCCGGCCTGGCCCATCCTCACCAGCAGCTCCCAGCGCCTGCCCGGGTTTGTCGGGAAAGGTGCGGTCGTGGCCGACTCGCTGTTGGCGCCGGGCAGCCGCGTCCTCGGCGAAGTCAGCCACAGCGTGATTGGGCCGGACACGGTGGTGGAGGCGGGCGCCGTCGTCGTCGATTCGATCCTGCTGAACGGGGTCACCGTTCCCTCCGGGGCCCGGATTGTGCGGTCCATTGTTGACTCCGGTGCCACGCTCGACGCCGGAGCGCAGGTGGGCGACGACGACGTCGTGACGGTGGTAGACCGCAACGGCGATTGGTCTTAACCCCCGGCAGCTCCTAGAATAGGAGGGCATCAGGTGGCGGAGCGTGCGCAATTGCTCCGATTCTTGGGAACATATCTTCCGGGGAATCGGTAGTTAGGGGCTCAAGTTGCGCGAAAACCGCTAATCACCCCGACAGTTTCGGCTGTAGTTTGGGGCGCCCCTGATTGCATTCCCAGCAGACAAGACTGCTGGTTCTAGGTATTTTCATTAACTCTTTGGAGGATCGTCATGGCAGCTCACTGCCAAGTGACTGGAGCCGAGCCGGGCTTTGGGCACAGCATTTCCCACTCACACCGCCGCACCAAGCGCAGGTTTGACCCGAACATCCAGAAGAAGCGCTACTGGGTTCCGTCCCTGCGCCGCAACGTCACGCTGCAGGTTTCGGCCCGCGGCATCAAGACCATCGATGTGCGCGGAATTGACGCCGTCGTCGCGTCGATCCTGGCTCGGGGAGTGAAGCTCTAATGGCAAAAGATAAAGACGTACGCCCGATCATCAAGCTGAAGTCGACGGCCGGCACTGGGTACACCTACGTGACCCGCAAGAACCGCCGTAACGACCCGGACCGCATGGTTCTGATGAAGTACGATCCCAAGATCCGCAAGCACGTCGAATTCCGAGAGGAGCGCTAAACACATGGCTAAGAAGTCTAAAATTGCCCGCAACGAACAGCGCAAGGTAATTGTTGAGCGCTACGCCGAGAAGCGCCTCGAGCTGAAGAAGACGCTGGTTGACCCCAACGCGACTGACGAAGCCCGCGAAGCTGCACGCCTCGGCCTGCAGAAGCTGCCCCGCAACGCGTCGCCAGTACGCCTCCGCAACCGCGACCAGATCGATGGCCGCCCCCGCGGAACGCTGCAGAAGTTCGGTATCTCGCGTGTTCGCTTCCGCGACATGGCTCACCGCGGCGAGCTGCCCGGTGTGACCAAGTCCAGCTGGTAACTCCGGCTGGCTGGTAACTACCAGTTTGCAAGAGGACGGCGACCCTGGGTCGCCGTCCTCTTGCGTTAAGCGCCGGTCCTGACAGACTGCACCCATCCTGAAGGGAATGCCCGTGCGGCAGCAGAAACTGCTCGAACCTCCGATGCTGTTGCTGTCCGTAGGTGGGTTCCTTGCGGTCGCCACAGAGGTGCTCCCCATTGGTCTGCTGCCCCTGATGGCGGAGGACCTGGGGGTCACCGAGTCGGCCATCGGGTTGCTGGTCTCCGCCTATGCAGCAGTGGTGGTGTTCGCCTCCATCCCGTTGAACGCGTGGACCAGTGCTGTGCCCCGAAAGCCGCTGCTGGTGGGGCTGCTCGCCGGTTACGGCGTCAGCAACATCGTGCTGTGCCTGGCACAGGATTATTCGGTGGCGCTGACCGGGCGAATCCTGGCCGGGGCGTGTCACGCACTGTTCTTCGCGGTGGTCTTCGGCTACGCGAGCCGGTTGGCACCGCCGGGCCGGTTGGGTGGGGCGATGGCGCTGGTGAACGCGGGCAACGCCGTCGCGATCGCTCTCGGGGTGCCCCTGAGTACCTGGCTGGGGGCGACGGTCGGGTGGCGCTGGTCGTTCGGCTGCGCCGCCATCATCGCGCTGCTCCTGTCGGTGGGCGCCGCCGTCGTCATGCCGGGCATTGGCGGGTCCAAGGTTTCTGGCGGCGCACAGCTGCGTGAGGCGTTGGCGGGACCTGCACTGCGGCGGGTGATAGTCGCGGTGGTGGTGATGATGACCGCCCAGTTTGCCCTCTACACCTTCATCACCCCGGTGCTGCTCCAGTCAGGCTTCACCGCTGAGAACGTGGGATTCGCGTTGCTCGCCTACGGCGGAGCCGGGATTCTGGGACTCGCGATCTGCAGCCGGTTCACCGACTCGGCGTTGCGTCCCGCGTTACTGCTCTCGCTGCTGGTGATGACGGTGTCTTTCCTGGGCGTCGCGCTGCTGGATGGGGCGCCGGGCTGGACCCTGGCCGTGGTGATCCTGTGGGGCCTGCTGTACGGTCCGGTTCCCGCCTATGTGCAGACCGCGGCGATGAGCGCGTTCCGGGACCACCCGGACACCGTGGCGGCCGTTCACAACTCGACGTTCAATATCGGGATCAGCGCCGGCGCGCTGGTGGGTGCGCAGATGCAGACAGTGGGTGACCCGTCGGGAATCGGATTCGCTGCGGCGGGGCTGGCACTAGGGGCGCTGGTCGTGGTCTTCACCGGCACCAAACAGGGATTTCCCCGAGTCAGCAGCTGAAATAGTGCCCTTTGGCATCTAAAAACCCCCAAAAACGCCGGAAACGACCGGAGTTTGGTGCTCAAGCTGGTAAGTTTTCGCACAGAGGCTTTCAGAATCGTGAAGGCTTTACAAATAACGGACAAGTCCAGGAGGACGTAAATTGGCAACGAAAGAAACCAAGAACCGCAGCGAACTGGTAGCAGAAGTAGCAGCGAAGGCTGACACCAGCCAGACCGCCGTTAACGGCGTTCTTGACGCACTGTTCGATGTACTGGCAACCTCAGCTGCCAACAACGTCAAGGTCACCATCCCAGGTTGGCTCGCTGTCGAGCGCACCGAGCGTGCCGCCCGCACCGGACGCAACCCTCAGACCGGCGAGACCATCCAGATTGCAGCAGGCAGCAGCGTCAAGCTGACCGCCGGCTCCAAGCTGAAGGCTGCTGTCAAGTAGTCAGTCACCCGGTCCGCTAAGGACTCTAGGCCGCCACCCTTTCCGGTGGCGGCCTTTCCTTTTAACGTCGAACTCCAACTTCGGGCGTGAGTCACCGAATTGTTACCCGTTCTACGCAGGGTAGACAATGGTAGATGTGGCTACTACAACCAAGGCGCCCCGGCCGACCGACCGCCCGGGCATACAGACCCCAGGGGTGAAGGTTGGCTGGCTGATTGCCGGCGGTGCCGCCGTCGTGGTCGCACTCATCCTCGCCCTGCTGTTCTCGGGGGCTGCCGGTCCGCGTCAGCTGGGCGACCCGGGTGCCCTGACCCGCTGGGGATTGCCGATCGCCAAGGCGTTGAACAACATTTCGGTTGCCGCCGTCATCGGCTCGCTGGTCTTCGCCGTCATGATCCTCCCGCGCCGGGTCGGATCGACCCACCGCCGCACCAGTAATGTGCGCACCAGCAGCGACGGCACCCCGGGCGACGAACACCCCGCCTTCAGCGCGGTCATGACCCTCGCCTCCGTCGCCGCAGTATCGTGGACCCTCGCCGCCGTCGGTGTGCTGCTGTTCACCTACTCCGACGCCGCCGGCCTGCCGCTGAGCAGCGACCCCGGCTACACGGAGGGGCTGGCCTCCTACCTCACCGACTTCGACACCGGCCGTGCCTGGCTGTCCACCGTCCTGATCGCCGCCGTCGTCGCCACCATGACCTTCGGGGCCCGATCCAGCGGCTGGCTGGCACTGACCGGTGTCCTATCGCTCCTCGGCCTGATGCCGATGGCCCTGATCGGCCACTCAGCCAGCGGCGACGACCACTACGCCGCCATCAACTCGATCGCCCTGCACCTGGTGGGGGTCTGCCTGTGGATCGGCGGCATCATTGTGCTGGCGGTGATCAGCGGGCGGCTGGGCGTCCTGACCTCCAGCGTGCTGCGCCGCTTTTCCTCCCTCGCAGGTTTCGCCTTCATCCTGGTGGTGCTGTCCGGTGTGATCAACGCCAGCCTCCGCATCAACGATTTGGGCCAGCTCGGCTCGGAGTGGGGCCTGCTGGTCACCTTCAAGACGGTTGCTACCCTGCTGCTCGGCGGGATCGGCCTCATGCACCGGCAGTGGATCATTCCCCAGCTCGGAACGGGCAGCGGGTCGCTCACGGGCGGCCAGCTCTCCGCCCGGCGGGTGCTGTGGCAGCTGATCGCCGTGGAACTGCTGATCATGGGCGCAGTCTCGGGTGTTGCTGTTGCCCTGTCCCGGACGGCCCCGCCTGTCAGCGAGGAGATCGCCCCCGACGCCTCGCCAGCGCGGATCCTCTCCGGGTATGACCTGCCGCCCGAGCTGACGTTTGAACGCTGGTTCACCGAATGGCGCTTCGACTGGCTCTGGGTGGCCTTCGTGGCGGTCGTCGGGGTGGCTTACGTGCGGGGTGTGGTGAAGGTCCGCAAACGCGGCGACAAATGGCCGCTCCTGCGGCTTGCCTGCTGGCTGGTCGGGCTGACGCTGCTGACCTACATCACCTCGGGTGCTCCAGCCGTCTACGGCATGGTGTTGTTCAGTACACACATGGTGGGCCACATGGCCCTGACCATGGTGGTTCCGCTCTTCCTGGTCCTCGGCGCGCCGGTAACGCTGGCGCTCAAGGCGCTGACCCCTCGCGGCGACGGGTCCCGGGGGATCCGCGAGTGGATCCTGGTGCTGGTGCACTCGCGCTTCTCCGCGCTGGTGACCCACCCGTTGTTCGCCGCAGCCAACTTCGCCGGATCGATCGTGATCTTCTACTATTCACCGCTGTTCGGCTTCGCGATGCGGGAACATGTGGGCCACGAACTGATGTACGTGCACTTCCTAATCACCGGGTACATTTTCGTCCTTTCGATGCTGGGCTCCGATCCGGTGCCACGCCGCGCACCGTATCCGCTGCGGATCCTGCTCCTCTTCGCCACCATGGCCTTCCACGCCTTCTTCGGTGTCGCGCTGATGGGGTCCACGTCACTGCTCCAGGCTTCCTGGTTCGGCAACATGGGCCGGGACTGGGGCCCCTCGGCGCTGGAGGACCAGCAACTCGGCGGCGCCCTGACCTGGGGGATCGGCGAGATTCCCACCCTGCTGGTGGCGATCGGCGTCGCCATCATGTGGTCGCGTGACGACGCCCGGGAGTCCAAACGGACCGATCGTGCGGCGGACAGGAATAACGACGCCGATCTCACCGCTTACAACAACATGTTCGCTTCGCTGGCGGAACGCGACAACCGCCGCGGTCCAGGCACACCGGGACCCGGAAAGCCAGCATCATCCCAGAAGCCTGACCAACCAGGAGAGCGTGAATGACTGAGACCTCGATCCGCACCGATTACCGGGTGCGTGCCTCCGAACTGGTGGGCCGCAACTGGCTCAACACGGGCGGGCGGCAGCTCACCCTCGAAGATCTGCGCGGGAAGATCGTCATCCTCGACTTCTGGACCTTCTGCTGCATCAACTGCCTGCACGTCCTGGATGAGCTGCGGCCGCTGGAGCAGAAGTTCAGTGACGTGGTTGTCACAGTGGGAGTCCACTCACCCAAGTTCGAACATGAAGCGGACCCGGACGCCCTGGCCGCCGCGGTGGAACGCTACGACATCCAGCACCCGGTGCTGGACGACCCGGAGCTGACCACCTGGCAGGCCTACACCGCCCGCGCCTGGCCCACCCTCGTCGTCGTCGACCCCGAGGGGTACATTGTGGCGCACCTCTCCGGTGAGGGTCACGCTGCCGGGCTGGAGTCCCTCGTCCAGGAGCTGGCGGAGGAACACTCCGCGAAGGGCACGCTGCACCGCGGTGACGGACCCTACGTTCCTGCCGAAAGCACCGCCGGCGACCTCCGGTTCCCGGGCAAAGCCGTCCCCCTCGCCAACGGTTCGCTCCTGATCGGCGACACCGGCCACCACCGGCTGG
>NZ_ALPM01000026.1:0-10770 GCF_000294595.1 Arthrobacter sp. TB 23
CTCGGGGGAGAAGGGCGCTGCCGACGGCACCGCCGCCGGGGCCCAGTTCAACGAGCCGCAGGGCCTCGCGGTCCTGCCCCAGCAGGTTGCCCGGCAGGTCGGGTACGACGTCGTCGTCGCCGACTCCGTGAACCACCTGCTCCGTGGCGTGGCCCTCGCCGACGGCGCGGTCACCACCATCGCGGGCAACGGCGTGCAGCGGCTGCTGGACGCCGGCAACCACGTGAAGGCACGCCCCGCCGAGCTGCAGGAGAACTTCGACCAGCCGAGCGGGTACGACGTCGAATCCCCGGAGGACGCCACCCCTCGCCTGACCGACACCCACCTGGGCACCCGGCCGCTGGAGGTCTCGCTGTCCTCGCCGTGGGACGTGCTGTGGTCAACCGTGCTGGAACGCGTGGTGATTGCCATGGCGGGCACCCATCAGCTGTTTACGTTCGATCCAGTCACCGGATCCGTCGACATCCTTGCGGGCACCGGACTGGAGGGCCTGCTCGACGGGGACGGATCCGAGGCCTGGTTCGCCCAGTCCTCGGGCCTGGCCGAGGATGCCAGCGGCAACCTCTGGGTCGCCGACTCGGAAACGTCGGCAGTACGGACCCTTTCCTTCCCCGAGTTCAACGGCCACCGCCGCACCCAGGTGCGGACCGCCATCGGGACCGGGTTGTTTGATTTCGGTTTCAGGGACGGCGCCGCGGACCAGGCACGCCTGCAGCACCCGCTGGGCATTACCGCCCTCCCCGATGGGTCGGTGGCCATCGCCGACACCTACAACGGCGCGGTGCGCCGGTACGATCCAGCCACGGGGCAGGTCTCAACCCTGGCCCGCGGTCTTTCGGAGCCCTGCGACGTTCTGGTGGACCTGACCCCGACCGCGTCGGGCAGCGAGCCGCTCCTTATTGTGGTGGAAGCCAACCGCCACCAGCTGGTCCGGGTGCCGATCCCCAAGGAAGCGCTCGCCGTCGATGAAGGCGCGTCCCAGACGCAACGACCGCAGACCCCCGTCGTCGCCGGATCGCATGCGCTTACTATCCGGTTCTCCGCGCCCAAGGGACAGAAACTCGACGACCGGTGGGGTGACCCCACCCAGCTGAAGATCTCCTCCTCACCCGAGGAACTACTGGTGTCCGGTGGCGGAACGTCGGTGGGTCTGACCCGCGAACTGGTGCTGTCCGACGCCGTCAGCGAGGGCGTCCTGCACATCACCGCCCGCGCGGCGGCCTGTGACGGGGAGCCGGGCGGCGAGATCCCCGATCATGCGGCATGCCACCTCTACCAGCAGGATTGGGGTATCCCGGTGCGGATCAGCGACGACGGCGAAACCGGGTTGACCCTGGACCTGCGGGGCCTCGACTAGTACTGGACCACCGGGGTGACGGCGATTTCGTCGTCGCCCACTGACAGGCGGGCGGTGAAGCCGAACTCGCGGGGGACCGTCACCGGTTCGATCGAGCCGGTGAAGAGGTCCTGCAGCGAGGTGGACAGTTCGGCGTTGCCTGAGAGCGGCGCCATCACCCAGCTGCCGTTGAACGGCTCGATGGAGACCGTCGGGTATTCCGTGATGGACCAGCGGATGTCCCCAGCTACCCGGTTCTCGGTCTGGAAGTTGAAGGGGCAATTGGCGGGCTGGAACACGGTCTGCGCCGCGCATTCATCCAGGAAGCGCCGGATCTGGCCGTCCACCGCCTCCACCAGCGCATCGGTGGCCGCGGTAGCGAGCGCTATTCGTTGGCCGCCCGAGCGGTCGGTGACGGCAACGGTTTGGGCCGGCGCAGCGAAGTACTCGCTCGTGTAGTGGGCTTCAAAGTCCCCGGGGTAAAACACGGCGAACTGGTTTCTGCCCTCGGGCATGCCTACCCTGGTCCCATTGAGGGTGGCCTCGACCTGGTTGATCACCGACAGTTCGAGGGTGGGCAGCACCGACGGAACAAACTCCCAGGTGTTAAAGAACAGCCACTCCGTACCGGTGCGCTCCAGGGAAAACGTTGACGAGTGTGCTGCACCGCGGACCGTGTAGGTGATGGTGACCTCCACCCGGCCGTCACCGACCTCCACCGCCTCACCGACCGCCACGCCCTCTACAGCTGCCATCGACTGCTGCAGCGGAGCACCGTTGAGCATGGCCGCGTTGGCCTCGGGCACCGACGCGTTGAGGAGCCCCAGGGCGCGTTCGCCGTCGCCGTCCGAGAGTGCTTCGAGGTAGTCGTGGACCTGTTCCTCGGGGTTGAAAATGTGCGTATTGACCACCACCACAGTGGCAATCGCGGCCGCAACCACGACCATCAGACCGAGCAGCCAGGCTGCTAGGACTTTGATCACAGAAGACGTTTGCACGCTATTACGTTACCCGTTGAGTGGTGCCCGGTTACCAACGACGACGACTGCGCCTCCGCTGTGTGCCGAATAAACCCCGGGCGAGCTCCGCCCCGATGGCGCCTGCCGCCTTGACCGCGAACTCCATCAGTTCACCGTCTTGCTGCCGGGGTGCCGGCGTGGGAACGCCGAGGGGTGGGGGTGTCCCAGCCGGACCGGAGGACGGTGGCGGGGTGCCCCGGTGCCCCGTAATTGACTCTTCAATCCGGCGGGCCTCGTCATCAGCAGCTGGTTGGGCCCGGGGCGGCGTCGCGCTGGGCGGAGCGGGAGTGGTGAGCTTTTCGAAGGCCGAATGGCTGTCGATCGCCGTTTCGTAGTGGGTGCGGAGCGGTGAGGCCCGGACGATCTCCTCCACGACAGCAGGCGCTGAGGGGCCCATCGTCGATTCGGGGGAGGTCATTCGGGTCCAGGCGACGGGGGTGGGCGCGCCCCGATCGTTCATGACGGTCACCACCGCCTCGCCCGTCCCTGCTGAGGTGAGAACCTCAGCCAGGTCGTAGTCACTGGTGGGGAAGGTGGACACCGTGGCTTTCAAAGCCTTCGCGTCCTCGGGGGTGAAGGCGCGCAACGCGTGCTGAACACGGTTGGCCAATTGCCCGAGGACGTCCGCTGGAACATCCCTGGGCGTCTGGGTGACGAAGAAGATGCCGACACCCTTGGACCGGATCAGGCGGACTGACGTCTGGATGGACCGCAGAAATTCCTTGGACGCGTCGTCGAAGAGCAGATGCGCCTCGTCGAGGAAAAACACCAGCTTGGGTTTGTCTTGATCTCCCACCTCGGGCAGGTCGGCGAAAAGATCGGCTACCAGCCACATCAGGAAGGTGGAAAAGAGTTGGGGTGTTTGCAGGAGGGTGGGCAGTTCGAGGCAGCTGATCATTCCCCTGCCGTCCGGGGCCTGGCGGAGCAGATCGGCGGTGTCGAATTCGGGTTCTCCAAAGAATCTGGCCATGTCCTGCGCTTCAAGGGTGATCAGCTCCCGCAGGATCACCCCCGCGGTAGCCTTCGACAAGCCACCGAGGTCCTTCAAAGCGGTTTTGCCCTCGTCGGAGGTGAGGAACGAAATCACTGCCCGAAGATCAGCGAGGTTCAATAATTCCAGCCCGGCCAGGTCAGCGTAGTGGAAAATCAGGGTGAGGCTGGACTCCTGGGTCTCATTCAAGTCCATCACCCGGGAGAGCAGCAGCGGCCCAAACTCGGAGATGGTTGCGCGAATGGGAACACCGGCACCGTGCCCGCCCAGGGAGAAGTACTCGACCGGGAAACTCCTGGCGGACCACTGCTGGCCCACGCTCAGGGTGCGGGCCAGCAGCTTCTCACCGCCGGGTCCCGGGGTGGAGAGACCGGTCAGGTCCCCTTTGATGTCCGCCAGGAACACCGGGACACCCTGGGCGCTGAGCTGTTCAGCCATGACCTGCAGCGTGATGGTTTTTCCCGTGCCGGTTGCCCCTGCGACGAGCCCGTGACGGTTCATCATCGCCAGCGGAAGACGCACCGCCGCTTCGGGGTACACCTCGCCATCCAGCACTGCGGCACCGAGATGGATCGAGGGCCCCTCGAAGGTATATCCGGAGGAGATCCCGGCAATCAGTTCCGAACCGTCACGCTCCACCAATGGTCAGCTCGCCGCGGCGTGTTTGCCGCCACCCTGACCGTTGTCGGTGCTGCCGCTGCCCGAATCCGGGGTTCCGTGGCCGTTGACGCGGTCCGCTTCCTTGGCCGTGGCGATCTCCTCGGCACGCTCCTGACCGGCTTCAGCAGTCAGCGCTGCGCCCGCCTCGGCGTCGCGGGTGAGGTTCTCCCCGGACTCAGGATCAAACAGGTGCAGCTTCCGGGTGTCCAGCCAGATTTCGGCTTCGCGTCCGCCACGGATCCGGCTGGCAGCGTCGAGGGTGACAACGATCTGCGGGCGGAGTTCGTCGGCATCCATTTCGCGGGCCAGGTTGTTCAGGAGCTCGCGCATTTCGGGGTCCGGGTTGAAGTTGATGTAACCGTACTGTTCGTTGCCGAGCCACTCGGTATGGGTGAGGGTGGCGGTGAAGATCGAGCCGTGGGGCAGCTTGGACTCCTCGACCAGTTTCGCGTCCTCAAAGAACTCCGGCCGGACGCCCACCAGCACCACCTTCTTGCCTTCAACCTTGGCCAGCTTCTCGGCAGGGACGTCGAGGTCGCCGAGGACGGTTTGCAGTTTGCCGTTCTCAATGGTCGCGGGGATGAAGTTCATCGATGGAGAGCCGATGAAGCCGGCAACGAAAAGGTTCCGGGGCTGCTCATAGAGTTCCCGTGGGGAGGCGATCTGCTGCAGTTCGCCCATCTTCAGGACCGCCACCCGGTCGCCCAGGGTCATAGCCTCGGTCTGGTCGTGGGTAACGTACACGCTGGTCACCCCGAGCCGGCGCTGCATCTGGGAGATCTCCGAGCGCATCTGGCCGCGCAATTTCGCGTCCAGGTTGGACAGCGGCTCGTCGAAGAGGAACGCATCAGCCTGGCGCACAATGGCCCGGCCCATGGCAACCCGCTGGCGCTGGCCACCGGAAAGGTTGGCCGGCTTCCGCTGCAGGTGGTCGGTCAGTTCAAGGGTGGCTGCCGCCTCGGTGACAAGCTTGTTCACCTGTTCCTCGCTGTGCTTGCCTTTCGCGAGCCGCAGCGGGAAGGCGATGTTCTCATACACCGTGAGGTGCGGGTACAAGGCGTAGTTCTGGAACACCATGGCCAGGTTGCGGTCCCGGGGCGCCTTATCGTTGACGCGCTCGCCGTCGATCAGGAGCTCGCCGTCGGTGATGTCCTCCAGGCCCACGATCATGCGCAGCAGGGTTGACTTGCCGCAGCCGGAGGGGCCCACCAGGATGATGAACTCGCCGTCGGCGATGTCGATGCTGATGTCATTGACGGCGGGGAATCCGTCGCCGTATTTCTTGACCAGGTTGTTGAGGGTAATTGAAGCCATTTCTGGTGATCCTTTTCTATGTGACTGGCGCAGGCGGCTGGGACTGCGCCATTAGCCCTTGACGGCGCCCGAGGTCAGGCCGGAAACGATTTGACGTTGGAACAGCAGGACCAGCAGGACGATCGGGATGGTGACGATGATCGCAGCGGCCGAGATGGCACCGGTGGGTGACTCGAACTGGGAGGCTCCGGTGAAGAATGCCAGCGCCGCCGGAACCGGCCGCGCTGCTTCGGTGGAGGTCAGCGAAATGCCGTACACAAAGTCGTTCCACGCGATGAAAAACGCGATAATCGCCGTCGTGAACACCCCGGGTGCCGCCAGCGGGACGATGGCCTTGCGGAAGGCCTGCCAGGTGGTGGCGCCGTCGACCTGCGCCGCCTGCTCCAGCTCCCACGGGATCTGGCGGAAGAACGCAGCCAGCGTCCAGATGGAGATCGGCAGGGTCAGGGACAGGTAGGGGATGATCAACCCGAGCCAGGTGTCATACAGGCCGATGTTGCGCCAGAGGTTGAACAGCGGGGTGACGATCGAGATCACGGGGAAAATCGAAACCGCGAGGGCCGTGGTGAGCACGAGCCGCTTCCCCGGGAAGTCGAGACGGGCAATCGCATAGGCGCACAGGGTGGCCAGGACGACGGCGATTGCCGTGGCGATGAGCGAGATGCCGATGGAGTTGCGCAGGGAGGTCAGGAACAGTTCCTGCGCGTCACCAACGAGGATCTGCTCGTAGTTGGAGATGGTGGCAGCCCCCGACGACGGCAGGAAACTTCCGTTGGTCAGGTCGCTGGGAGATTTGAACGAGGTAGCCAGGATGGAAGCCACCGGGAACAGGGCGTAAAGCAGCACCAGAACCGAGATTACTGCCCACCAGATCTTTTCGCGCCGGGAAGAGTTCTTCATTTCTTTTCTCCTCTCGTGCCGGCAAGATCCACTTTGAAGATCTTGATGGCAGCGAAGCTGATCAGGATGACGCACAGGAACAGCAGGACCGAGACGGCCGAGCCGAGCCCAATCTCGAGGCGGCTGATCGACGTCCGGTAGGCGAGGAGCGAAAGCACTTCGGTGTTGTTCTCGCCATTGGTCATGATGAAGACATTGTCGAATATTCGGAACGCGTCCAGGGCCCTGAACAGGACGGCGACCATGATCGCCGCCTTCATGTTGGGGATGACGACCTTGCGCATCTGCTCCCACCAGGTGGCGCCGTCGACCTTGGCGGCCTCGGTCAGCTCATCGGGCACCTGCGCCAGGCCGGCGAGGAGGAGCAGTGAGATGAAGGGGGTGGTCTTCCAGATCTCCGACGCCATGATCACGAAGAGTGACGTGCCGGTCTGAGCGAACCAGTTGAGGTCCGAGTCGATGCCGGGGACCCAGTCAAACCAAGCGTTCACGTACCCCGAGTTGATGTCGAAGGCGTAGAACCAGGCGTACGCCGACACCACGGTGATGATGCCGTACGGCACCAGGATCGCGGTACGGAGGATGCCTTTGAGAGACTTCAGCGCCTTGCTCATGACCAGGGCCAGGGCGAAGCCCAGGACCAGTTCGACGGCGACGGTGATCACCGTAATGAGGACCGTGACCAGGAGGCCCTGCCACCACACGCTGTCGGAGAGGATCGTGATGTAGTTGGCGAACCAGATGAACTCACGCTCATCGGGGGCGGTGAGCCGGAACGCAAACAGGGACTCGAAGAAGGCCTGCAGGATCGGGTAGAGGGTCACCATCAGCATCACCACGAAGGCGGGGCCCGCGAGGTACCAGCCCATCCGGCGTTCGGCTTTGACCCGGTCGCTGTGCTGCATCTTCTGCTTCTTCAGCTTGTCGCCGGCATCAGGCTTGTTGATCGTTGAGCTACTCACAGTAGCCGCTCCCCTCTGAGCACTGCGGTGATGAACTCCTGGGACTGTTCGGGGGTCTGGTCAGGATCCACTTCGTTGGGTGGCGACCATTCCTGCTGCAGTCCGGTGGAGATTTCGTTGTAGAACGGTGTCTGAGGGCGAGGAGCCGCGAGTTCGAGGGAGTCCCTGATGGTCGTCGCCATGGGGAAGTCTTCCTCGATCGCTGGATCGTCGTACGCCTCCGAGTTCGATGGCGGGTTGCCGTTGGTGATGAAGTACTCGGTCTGGTTCTCCGGTTGGACGATGCACTCGATCGCTTCGTAGGCCAGGTCAGGGTTGTCACTGGCCGCGCCGACTCCGAGGTTGATCCCACCCAGCGGCGGTGCGGTGTCCTCGCCCTCGGTGACGGCCGGGAACAGGGCCCAACCTATGTCGTCGACCACCGACTGGTCGATGGACCCAGCCTCGACGGCGCCCAGGGTGGCGGGCCAGACGAACGGGTAGTTGACCATGAAGGAGCCGTCGTCGCCCTGGAAGAGGGTGAGGGACGTGTTCTCGGTGGAGGTCGGCAGGCCCGGGCCGCCGAGGCCCTCGGTGCCGATGGTGGCGATGATCCGTGCCGCTTCCTGCCCGGCCTCGGAGGTGAGGCCCAGTTGCAGTTCGTCGGCGGGAGCCTCCGGGTTCTCGAGGATCTGGCCCCCTGCCGATTCAACCAGCGCGTTGATCCACACGGTCATTGATTCCGCGGGGGAGCCTTGCACGCCGAGGAGCTTGTCCTGCTCGGTGGCTGCTTCGATCAGTTGGTCCCAGGTCACGGGTTGGGACATGTCCAGCCCGGCGGCCTCGGCGACCGATTCGCGGTACCAGAGGATCTGGGTGTTCGCCCAGAACGGCACCGTTACCAGTTCTTCTTTCCAGGTGGCACCGGCCAGCGCGCCTTCGAGCACGTTCTCGGTGAAGACGTCGACTGAGTCCTCGGGGATGGGTGCCAGGAAGCCGGGTTCCGCGAGCTCGGGGATGAACGGCGGGTCAATGCTCATGATGTCCATTGAGGTGTCTCCGGCTGCGAGCCGCCGCGCCAACTGCTCGCGTTGGGCTGCTGCATCGGTAGGCAACAGGGACGTTTCAATCCGGTAGGCGCCGTCGGCCTCTTCGGTGCAGCTGGCGGCTATGGCAGCCTGCCCGCCGGCGTCGGGGTTGATGTACCAGGTAAGCGTTGTCACGCTTTCCGCCGGCCCACAACCCGTCAGCAACATGGTCCCGATCGCCAGTGTCGCCACAGCTGCCGCTTTCGGCCGGCTCCGGACTGGATGAATTTTCCCTCGCCTGTTCGGCATTCCCACCGCGCCTCCACATCGTTGTAGACAGTCCGTTCACCCGAGGTACAGCGGGCGAACCAAAGCAACCTTGTCTTTGAGACCATATGCCCTGAGTGGGGAAATCGCCAGATTGAAGGGTTGCGATCCGGTCAAGGTTGACGACGAAAGATGGCGGGAACGTAAGCGTTTGCTACCGGAGTGCTGAGTTGTTCAGGGCGTGAGGGGGCCGTTGGAGCCCCTCGGTGACGCTCTCGGCCGGGTCGGTTCCCAGGTCCACGATGCGGTTCTGCTCATTGACGTGCACCACTGTGGGGAGATAACTGTGTGCCTCCGCGTCAGTCAGCTGGGCGTAGGTGATCAGGATGACCGTGTCTCCCTGATGGACCAGGTGCGCGGCCGGGCCGTTGATACCGAGCACGCCCG
Source organism: Arthrobacter sp. TB 23 (assembly GCF_000294595.1). Lineage (NCBI taxonomy): Bacteria > Bacillati > Actinomycetota > Actinomycetes > Micrococcales > Micrococcaceae > Arthrobacter > Arthrobacter sp. TB 23. The sequence goes on from NZ_ALPM01000026.1 coordinate 8,904, forward strand.
ATCCACGCTCGCCAGCAATGGTGTAGGTCTCCAGCCGGGCGCCGTTGGTCACGTCCACAATGGAGACCATCTCACCGGGCAGGATGTCGGCGGCCTCAAGCAGGTCAAGGTCCACGGTGACGGAACCCACGTAGTGCAGATCAGCGTGGGTAACCGTGGCGCGGTGGATTTTGGACTTGAACATTGTGCGATTCATCAGCATTAACACTACCGCCGTTCCGAAGTGCCCGGCTATGTGGTGTTCGGCACGCTGCTGGTGCGGCCGGGGTTGGCGGGTCGGGCGCCGAAGTCCGGGCGGCTCAGGCGTCCGGGGCTTTGCGCAGCGCGCGGCCCATGATCGCGGAGGTCAACGCCGCCACGAGCTCCTGGTTGGCGAGGGGGTTGCTGAGCAGGGTGAAGTCCACCGCGCCCACCGGTGGAAGGTTGAAACGGTTGCTGACCTGTACCAGATCCTCCGGGATCAGGGACTGCGGGAACACGGCTAACCCAATACCGGCACGGGCGGCGGCCAGGACGCCGTTGATCTCACGGGTGTTGCAGGTGATGCGCCAGGTTCGGCCAGCCTTCTCCAGCGCATCGATGGCCATCTGGCGGGTGAGGCTGGGGGACTGGTAGACGATCAACGGCACGGGAGCGCCGTCCTCAAGGGTGGTTTTCCCGTGCCCGGCCCAGACCAGCTGGTCACTTTGCACCAGGGTGCCCTCGCCGGTGCCGCTCATGTACTTGATGAAGATCAGGTCCAGCTGGCCCGCGCGCAGCCGGCGCAACAGGAGCGGGCTCTGGGTCACGGTGAGCTCAAGGTTGATCTGCGGGTAGAGCTGCCGGAAGTGGCGGAGGATGCGTGGCAGCTGGGTGATGGCGAGGTCGTCGGCCACCCCAAACCGGAGCCGGCCGCGCATGGCCGACCCGGAGAAGTAGACCATCGCCTGTTCCTGGGCGGCGAGGATGGTCCGTGCGAAGCCGGCCATCGCGTCGCCGTTGTCGGTCAGGCTGACTTCGCGGGTGTCCCGGGAAATCAGGAGCCTGCCGGCCGCCTCCTCCAGCTTCCGGATGTGTTGACTCACGGTGGGCTGGCTGAGGTTGAGTCGGCCCGCGGCGCCGGTGAAGCTCAGGGTCTCGGCGACGGCAAGGAAGGTTTTCAGTTGGGCCGGGTCAAACATGATGCCGCCTATTACGTTTTCGAATACGAGTTATAGCCACCATACGCTTTCATCATGGATTGGCGGTGCGTAGCGTGGAAAGCGATCTCACCCCTCCAGCACAGGAAGACACCTTGGCACCCCCACCACCCTCCGCCGGCCCGGCTGGAGACCCCACGCTTACCGCGCCCCTGCCGATCACCAACCAGCGTCCAGCCTGGCGTGACACGTTCATCTCACTTCGCATCCCCAACTTCCGCCGATTCGCGATCTCCCACCTGGTCGCAGTGATCGCCGTCTGGATGCAACGCATCGCCCAGGACTGGATGGTCCTGGAGCTATCCGGATCGGTCACCGCCGTCGGGATCACCGTTGCACTGCAGTTCGCGCCGTTCCTCCTCCTCGGCCCGTATGGCGGAATCATCGCGGACCGCTATCCCAAACGCATCCTGTTGATCATCACGCAAAGCATGGCCGCCCTGATGGCAGCGGCAATGGCGGTGCTAGCCCTGACCGGCGTCGTCGAAGTGTGGCATGTCTACGTCATCGCCTTCACCCTGGGGCTGGTGACCGTGGTGGACGCCCCCGCACGCCAGGTGTTCGTCAACGACCTGGTGGGGCCAGTGCACCTGCGCAACGCGATCAGCCTGAACTCATCAATCTTCCAGGTGGGGGCCATGGTGGGTCCCGCGGTCAGCGGTGTGCTGATCACCGCGATCGGCGGCGGG
>NZ_ALPM01000027.1:0-16355 GCF_000294595.1 Arthrobacter sp. TB 23
CCCGCCACACCCACCACTCGGCAATAATGCAGTATGACTGTCGTCCTCGTTGTGGTCCTTTTTGTCATTGCTGCGGTCGCCGAGATCGGCGGTGCCTGGCTGGTGTGGCAAAGCATCAGGGAAGGTAAACCGTGGTGGTGGGCCGGGCTGGGCATGATGGCGCTCGCGGCCTACGGGTTTATCGCCACCCTGCAGCCGGACGCGAACTTCGGCCGGATCCTCGCTGCCTACGGTGGGGTATTCGTCGCGGGATCCCTGGCCTGGGGCATAGTGTTTGACGGATTCCGTCCGGACCGCTGGGATATCGGCGGATCGGTGCTCTGCCTGGTGGGGGTGGCGGTGATTATGTTCGCTCCACGGCCAGTGGGCTGACACCGTGGGGCCGAAAACTGGAGCGGGCGACGGGAATCGAACCCGCGTATCGAGCTTGGGAAGCTAGCGCTCTACCATTGAGCTACGCCCGCATGGAGACCAGCCGACAGTGTGGCCTGAATCCCTGCGAAAACAACGAGATTCAGCCTACCTCAACCTCACCGTCCCGAAAACACCGGGCCGGACACTGGGCCCTCGCCGCGGTAGGTACCCTAAGACCATGAGCGTCGAAAAGAACACCAGGGACCTGGAAGCGGGCATCGAGAAGGATTTCACCGCGAAGATGAGCTACGGATCCTATCTTTCCCTGGGGGAGCTTCTCGCAGCGCAGCATCCGGTCAGCCGCCCCGAGCACCACGACGAGATGTTGTTCATCATCCAGCACCAGACGTCGGAGCTCTGGCTCAAGCTGGTGCTTCACGAACTGCGTGCGGTGCGTGCCAAGTTGCAGGTCGATGACCTGCGATCGGCGATGAAGGGGATCGCCCGGATCAAGCATATCCAGCGCTCCCTCACCGAGCAGTGGTCGGTACTGGCCACCCTCACCCCCTCCGAATATGCCGAGTTCCGCGGGGATCTCGGTGCTTCCAGCGGCTTCCAGTCCTACCAGTACCGCGCCGTCGAGTTCCTGCTCGGCAACAAGAACGCCGGGATGCTTGAGGTTTTCGCGAATGACCCCGAGGCGCAGGAGCTGCTGGCTACGCTGCTGGATCAGACGAGTATCTACGACGAGTTCATCAGGTTCCTTTCCCGCCGGGGACACAACATCCCCGCTGAGCTGTTGGAGCGGGACCTCCGCACTGCCCACGTCTTCAACCCGGAACTCGTCCAGGTGTACAAGGCGGTGTACGAGAACGCCGAGGACAACTGGGACCTTTACGAGGCCTGCGAGGAACTGGTGGACCTGGAAGACAATTTCCAGCTCTGGCGGTTCCGGCATTTGAAGACTGTCGAACGAACCATTGGGTTTAAACGCGGCACGGGCGGGTCCTCAGGCGTAGGTTTTCTCCAGAAGGCCCTCGAGCTGACCTTCTTCCCGGAGCTCTACGCCGTGCGCACCGAGATCGGCCGATAACCACTAACCCCGGGGACTGCGGTATTTTTGAACCGTGCTGATCTCCGACCGCGACATTCGAACCGAAATTGACCGCCAGCGAATTGTGCTGGATCCCTATGACGAGGCGATGGTCCAGCCCTCGAGCGTCGACGTCCGGATTGACCGCTACTTCCGGTTGTTCGACAACCACAAGTACGCGCACATCGACCCTGCTGAAGACCAGCCCGAGCTGACCAGGCTGGTGGAGGTGGACCCGGACGAGCCGTTCATCCTGCACCCGGGTGAGTTTGTCCTTGGGTCAACCTACGAGACGGTGACCCTTCCGGACGACATCGCGGCACGGCTGGAGGGCAAGTCCTCACTGGGGCGGCTCGGACTCCTGACGCACTCCACCGCGGGATTCATCGACCCGGGGTTCTCCGGACACGTCACCCTTGAGCTCTCCAACATGGCCACCCTGCCCATCAAACTGTGGCCCGGCTCCAAGATTGGCCAGCTCTGCTTCTTCCGGCTCACCTCCCCCTCCGAACACCCGTACGGCTCCGGCCCCTACGGGAACCGGTACCAGGGACAGCGCGGCCCGACGGCGTCGCGCAGCCACCAGAACTTCCACCGCACCGCCATCTGACAGCCAGCCCCAGCCGACCCTCAGTAGGACGGGACGACGGCGGTAGCCACCTTCGCGGGCGGCTTCACCGGGAGCAACACCAGCAGTCCGACCAGCAGCACCACCAGGATGCCGATAATCCCAAACCGCTGTTCACCGAAGATGGTGATCGACGCCGCGAAGAGAGCGGGTGCGAGGAAGCTGACGGCTCGTCCCGTCGTGGCGTACAGGCCGAACAGTTCACCCTCTTCTCCGTCCGGAGCCAGACGCGCAAGATAAGCACGCGATGAGGCCTGCGCCGGGCCGACGAAAAGGGTGAGCATCAGCCCGAAGACCCAGAACGTCGTATCTCCGGTCCAGGTGTAGCCGAACACATCGTGGGTGCCCGGGCCAAGGACCAGGACGGCAGACCCGGCTACCAGCAGGCCGATCAACGAGATGATGATGACCCGTTTGGGCCCAGTCCTGTCGTCCAGGAAACCGCCGCCGATGGCACCGACCGCCGCAATCAGGTTGCCGGCGATGGCGAAGACAATCACCTCGCTCAGGGTGAAGCCGAACGTACCCGCGGCGATGATGCCGCCGAAGGTGAAAACGGCGGCCAGCCCGTCACGGAAAATGGCACTGGCCAGCAGGAAGAAGATGGTGTGGGGGCTGGTCCGGTAGATTGCCTTGACCCGCCGGAAGAGGAGACCGTAGGAGGCGAAGAAGCCCAGTTGGGCTGCTTTCTCCTTGCGCGGTACCTCCGGGACGACGAACATCACGGGCAGGGCGAAGGCCAGGAACCAGATCGCCGAGAACACTGCGACCAGCCGGATGTTCAGGCTGTCGGTGGTATCGGAGCCGAACCAGGGGAACACTGGCTCCACGAAGGCCACGAGCACCAGGATCAGGGCGACGATGCCGCCCACGTAGCCCATGGCCCACCCGAACCCGCTGATCCGGCCGATGCTGCTCGGGGTGGAAATTTGCGTCAGCATGGCGTTGTAGTTGACTCCGGCGAACTCGAAGAAGACGTTGGCCAGTGCAATCAGCGCGACCCCGAGGAGCAGGAACTCGGGTTGGGGGAAGACGAAAAAGCACAGCCCGGTCAGGACTGCCACGAGGAGGCTGTTCACGCCGAGCCAGAGCTTGCGCCGGCCGCCGCTGTCGGAGCGCTGCCCCGTCACCGGTGCCAGTAGCGCGATGAGCACTCCGGCAGCGGCGAGACCCCAGCCCAGCACCACCGAGGCCCTGGCCTCCCCACCAAACGCGTCGCTGGTCAGATACACGGTGAACACGAAGGTGGTCATGACCGCGTTGAAGGCGGCCGATCCCCAGTCCCAGGAGGCCCACGCGAGGACCGGCCGGGACAGCAGCCGGCCCGCACCGGACGCCGTCGTGCCCGATGTCGTACCCTTCGGCCGGGCAGCTGGAACTGGATGGGACGGCACCGGCTGGGGAGGATCCACGCTCATACGGTGAATGCTATCCCGCGGATACCCGCAAACCCATGAACATCTTCCGTTGATCGCACAAACGCGCGGGTCAGGCACGGTATTCCGGAAACCCCGAAACAGTCGCCGACGGCGTAATACGTCGGGACGGCCTGTATTCCACAGGTAGAATAAGTCGAAGCCCCTGACCGTCCGCGCTGTCTATCAGCTGACCGTCTCATCTGAGAGATCAGGAGATCATCGTGCTAATCGTGCTCATCGCGTTATTCGCGGTAGCCTTTGTCGCGCCGTTGATCTTCCGCCGGCTCGGCCGCTCGGCCTTCTACGTGATCGGGGCGGTTCCCGGAGCGGCCTTCGTCTGGTTGGTCATCACCTTCGACCAGTACACGGGCGAGGGGCAGAGTCTCCTCGAGGGCCAGCCCAATGCCCCGCCCTCGATAGCCTTCCAGTGGATTCCGGGTCTCAACCTCGAGCTGGCTTTCCGGATGGATGCCCTGGCGGCAATACTGTCGATCCTGATCCTGGGTATCGGCGCCCTGGTCCTGTTCTACTGTGCACGGTACTTCAAGCAGGACGAACCGAACATCGGCCCGTTCGGCGCCCAACTGCTCGCGTTCGCTGGGGCCATGTTCGGCTTGGTCACCGCCGACAACATGATCCTGCTGTTCATTTTCTGGGAACTGACCACTGTCCTGTCCTACCTGCTGATCGGTTACTCGCGGCATCGTCTGGCGGCGCGCCGCGCGGCTCTCCAGGCCCTGATCGTTACCACCTTCGGCGGTCTGACCATGCTGGTCGGCATGATCATGCTAGGCCAGACCGCCGGGACTTACCGGATCTCGGACATCATGGCGCAGTCCGAGTCGCTGCTGTCCAACGGACTGGTGATCGACGTCGCCATCGGGCTGATCCTCGTCGGTGCCCTCACCAAATCCGCGTTGGTCCCGTTCCACTTCTGGCTACCCGGTGCGATGGCGGCGCCCACCCCGGTGAGCGCCTACCTGCACGCCGCGGCGATGGTGAAGGCTGGTATTTACCTGGTCGCCCGGTTCGCGCCGGGGTTCGCTGATGCTGTCTCCTGGCTGCCGATGGTGTTGATAATCGGCCTTGCCACCATGCTCGTGGGCGGTTGGCGGGCGCTACGCCAGCATGACCTGAAACTGATTCTCGCGTATGGAACGGTGAGTCAGCTCGGGTTCCTCACGATGGTGGTCGGACTCGGCGGCCCCGGCGGGGCGCTGGCCGGATTGGGCCTCCTCCTGGCCCACGGTCTGTTCAAGGCCACCCTGTTCCTGGTGGTCGGCATCATCGACCATCAGGCTGGCACCCGGGACATCCGCAAACTCGCGGGAATCAGGAAAACCGCCCCCGCCCTGGCCGTGATCGCCACGATCGCCGCTGCGTCGATGGCGGGACTCCCACCGCTGCTGGGCTTCGTGGCCAAGGAATCCGTCTTCGAGACCTTCGTTCACCAGGCGGAGATCGATCCCACCCCCGTCGGCACACTCCTGCTTGTCGGCATCGTTGTTGGTTCTGCCCTGACCTTCGCCTACAGTGCGCGATTCGTCTGGGGCGGTTTCGCCTGCAAGGGCAAAGCCGCCACCCCGTTCACGCAGGTGGAGAAATCCTTCCTTTTCGCGCCGGCGCTGCTCACCGTATTCACCGTGGTCCTCGGCCTCTGGCCTGCACCAGTGGATTCCATCATCCAGCCCTACGTCACCCTCTTCGAAGCCGAGGGCGAGGAAAGTTACCTCGCCCTCTGGCACGGGTTCACTCCCGCGCTGCTGCTCTCCGTAGTGACCATCGCCGTCGGTATTCTGCTGTTCTGGTTCCGGGCCCACGTCGAGCGAGTCCAGTCCAGGGTTCCCTCAGTGGTCGACGCTGAACGCGGCTACAAGTACACCATCGGCACGCTCGACGACGTCGCCGTCTGGATCACCGGCCGCACCCAGCGCGGTTCGCTGGCGTTCTACCTCTTCGTCATTCTGACCATGGCCATCCTCGCCCCCCTGGCAGCGATCCTGTTCTACGATGCACCGCTCCCGGATCGGTGGCATATCGCTGATTCACCAGCGCAGGTGGCGGCCGGCGTCGTCATCATTATCGGCATTCTGGCTGCGGTCCGCGCTACCAAGCGGTTCATGGCAGTGCTCATGGTCGGGGTGACCGGGTACGGGATGGCCCTCATCTTCGCGCTGCAGGGGGCGCCGGACCTGGCGTTGACCCAGATGCTGGTGGAAACCATTGTGCTGGTGGCTTTTGTGCTCGCGCTGCGCTCGCTACCCGCGCGGCTGTGGCAGCGGGAGCCGGGACGGTACCGGTTGCTGCGCGCCGTGCTGGGAATTTCCTTCGGCCTGGTGATGGTGGCAATCGCCATGTCATCCATGGCATCACGGGTCGCCAGCCCGGTGTCACTGGAGTACCCGGGTCTGGCCTACGAGGGCGGCGGTGGAGAGAACATCGTCAACGTCACCCTGGTCGATATCAGGGCCTGGGACACGTACGGGGAAATTTCAGTACTGGCCATCGCAGCCACCGGCATCGCCAGCCTGATCTTCATCCGTGGCCGGGGCGACACCCGCCAGCGGGCAGAGACCGTCAAATCCGGATCCGTCGATCGCGGCCAGGAACCAATTGCCGAGTTCGGTCGGGAAGCCGCAGCACTGGAGTTGGCGAAGAAGTTCTCGTCAGTCTCCCGGGACGCGTGGCTGGTCGCCGGCCGGACCCTCGCGCCCGAACGCCGATCGATCATCTTCGAGGTCGTCACCCGGCTGCTCTTCCACTCGATCATTATCTTCTCCATTTACCTCCTCCTCGCCGGTCACAACCTGCCGGGCGGTGGATTCGCGGGTGGACTGTTGGCGGGGCTGGCGCTGACCGTGCGCTATCTGGCGGGTGGCCGATTTGAACTGGCGGAAGCCAGCCCGGTGAGCGCGGGGGTCCTGCTCGGCGCGGGTATGGCGACCACCTCCCTGAGCGCGCTGATCCCGCTGCTGCTGGGAGGCCAGATCCTCCAGACGGCCATCCTGGAGTTCTGGTTGCCGGTCTTCGGCGACGTCAAGTTCGTCACCTCGACCATTTTCGACATTGGTGTGTACCTGGTGGTCGTCGGGCTGGTGCTCGACGTGCTGCGCAGCCTGGGCTCGGAGATCGATGAACGCAGCGAGGGCCTCTCGGCGAAGAACGACCCGAGCGAGATGAAGCTACAACAGCAAGAACATACCGAAACCGGCGAGGGAGTAGCTCGATGAGCGTCAACATCACCCTGCTGGTGGTCATGGCAGCCCTCTTCGCGGGGGGCATCTACCTGCTGCTGGAACGCAGCCTGACCCGGGTCCTGCTGGGTCTGATCCTGCTGGCCAACGGCGCCAACATCCTGTTGCTTTCCGCTGGCGGTCGGGCCGGCGTCGCCCCCCTGTACTCGGAGGAGATCGCCGCCGACGCCTACTCGGATCCGCTGCCCCAAGCCCTGATTCTGACCGCCATTGTGATTTCCTTCGCCGTGACCGCCTTCATGCTGGGCATCATCTACCGGTCCTGGGTGCTGGGCCGCCGCGACGAGGTCCAGGACGATATGGAGGACCGCAGGGTCGCCAGCCAGGGCAGCTTCGACGCTGAAGACGACGCCGATGTCCCCGAAGAAACCACCGAGTTCACCCCGCTGGAGGAAGCCGAGGAAGCACCCGGCTCTCAAAACGCGGGCGTCCTTGATCTTCCCTCCGAACCGAAGGAGCCACGGTGAACATTGCAAGCCTCGCACCGCTGGCCGTGGTCCTCCCGTTCCTTGGCGCAGCGGTTGCCTTCCTCCTGATCCGGCATTCCCGCTCGCAGCGGGCGGTCAGCATTTCGACCCTGAGCATCACCCTGATCCTCGAACTGTTCCTCCTGCAGAATGCCGCAGAGCACGGAGCCACCGCGGTGTTCATTGGTGGGTGGATGCCGCCGTTCGGCATCACCCTGGTGGTCGACCAGTTTTCCGCCCTCATGCTGGTTATTTCGACGGCGATCAGCCTCGCGGTGCTGATTTACGCCACAGGACAGGGCATGACCGACGGCGATGAAGACGGTCCCATCTCGATCTTCCACCCCACCTACCTGATCCTGGTGGCCGGCGTCTCCAACGCGTTCATGTCCGGCGACCTGTTCAACCTGTATGTGGGCTTTGAGATCCTGCTGACGGCCAGCTATGTGCTGATGACCCTCGGTGGAACCACCCAGCGGATCCGCGCGGGAGTGACCTACGTGGTGGTCAGCGTGGTGTCGTCGCTGCTCTTCCTGATTGCGATCGGCATGATCTATGCCGCAACGGGAACCATCAACCTGGCCGATCTTGCGGTGAAGCTAGGGGAGATCGACCCTGCCACGCAGATGATGCTGCACCTGATGCTCTTGGTGGCGTTCGGAATCAAGGCAGCCGTTTTCCCCCTGTCCTTCTGGCTGCCTGACTCCTATCCGACAGCGCCCGCACCGGTAACTGCCGTGTTCGCTGGCCTGCTCACCAAGGTGGGCGTCTACGCAATGGTGCGCACCGAGACGCTGCTCTTTCCGGGGGACCGCATCAACACCCTGCTGATGGTGGTGGCAATCCTCACCATGGTGGTGGGGATCCTCGGGGCCTTGGCGCAGTCGGATATCAAACGAATGTTGTCCTTCACCCTGGTCAGCCACATCGGGTTCATGATCTTCGGGCTGGCGATCTCAACCGTCGTCGGGTTGGGCGCCGCGATCTTCTACGTGGCGCACCACATCACGGTGCAGACCAGCCTGTTCCTGGTGACCGGGTTGATTGAACGCCGTGGTGGGACCGCCAATATGGATCGCCTTGGTGGGCTCGCCAAGCTATCGCCGCTACTTGGCGTACTGTTCTTTATCCCGGCAATGAATCTGGCCGGAATACCGCCCTTCTCCGGGTTCCTCGGCAAGCTGGGTATCCTGCAGGCCGGCGTCGAACTGGGCACACCCATCGCCTATGTGGCGGTTGGCGCCAGTGTGCTCACCAGCCTCCTGACCCTGCTGGCGATTGCCCGCGTCTGGAACCGCGCCTTCTGGCGCCGCCCCGAAGACGCACTGCACCCGGATCCCATCCTGCTCGCCACCAAGGCAGACGGATCAGCCGTTCGCACCTCGCAGCGCGTCAACAGCGAGACCACTGGGCGGTTCTCCGGGCGCAAAGCGGTGAACCTGCTACCCCGCACCATGGTCGGTCCCACCATGGGCCTGGTCGGTCTGGGAGTGACCCTTACCCTCCTGGCGGGTCCGTTGTTTGAAATCAGCGACAACGCTGCGCAGAACATGCTGGAGCGGACCGATTACATTGAAGCGGTCCTGGGCGAAGGGAGCGCGCCATGAGCCGACAGAAGATCCCCTTCATCACGGAACTGCCCCTGATTATCTGGCTGGTCATCGTCTGGGGCGCACTGTGGCAGGACTTCAGTCCGGGGAACCTCATTTTTGGCGGCCTGATCGCCTACGCAGTGGCCAACCTGCTGTACCTGCCGCCGGTGGAGCTCAGCGGCCGATTCAACGTGTTGTACGCGGTCCCGTTCATCGGACGATTCCTGTACAAGCTCGTGGTGGCGAGTTTCGAAGTGTTTTGGCTCTCGCTCACGCAGGGCCCGAGGCTTGTCAACGCGGTGGTGGCAGTCCAGCTTCGGAGCCAGTCCGACCTTCTGGTGACCGTCACCGGGCACGCGCTCTCCCTGATCCCCGGATCGCTGGTGGTGGAGGTGGACCGCTCTACCTCCACGCTGTACCTGCACTGCCTGAATGTGAAGACGTCGGAGGGTGCAGCGAAGATCAGGTCCGATGTGCGGGCCACCGAAGCCTGGCTGATCAGGATTATGGGAACCCCGGATGATCTGGCGCTGCTGCAGACTGAGGTCCGGTTCGATCAGGAGAACGAAGAGCGTGAGGAGGGGATCCGGAAATGACGAGCGCCGTAATTATTGTGGGACTGTTGCTCGGATTCGCCGCCCTGTGCGCTTTGTATCGGATTGCGCGAGGCCCCTCGATCCTGGACCGGGTGCTCGCGATCGACGTGCTGCTCGCCATCATTGGTGGAGCGCTGGCCGTGGACATGGCAGTGAACCGGCACCTGGACAACATTGTGCTTCTGGTCGGGATTTCGGTGATCGGATTCATTGGATCCGTGACCGTCGCACGGTTCGTCACGGACAGGAAGTAGGACATGAGCGACACTCTCATTGACGTGGTGACAGCCGTTCTCATGATCGGAGGGGCACTGATGTCGGTTGCTGCCGGCGTCGGCCTGCTCCGTTTCCCTGACCTCCTCACCCGGATGCACGCGGCAACCAAACCCCAGGTGCTGGGACTGCTGCTGTTCCTCCTGGCCATGGGCTTACAGATGCGCAGCTGGGTGTTGATCCCGGTCCTGCTGGTGTGCTGGATTTTCATGCTCCTGACCGTCCCCGTCTCAGCCCACATGGTGGGCCGGGCGGGATACCGCACCAAACACCTGCGACGAGACCTGCTCAGCATGGATGAACTCGACGAGGTGGTGGAGAAGGCCGCCAACAAGAAGGCGCCCGGCCGGAATCCGACCGAGCGCCCCGATGAGACGTAAATAGGACCTACGTCAGGTCGCGGGACTTCGCGAACCGGTTGGCTGCCCGCTGCGTGGTGCGGTTGGTGAGGACCTGCAGGACGGCGCGCACGGCACCGGAGATCAGCGCGAACGCGATAGCGGAACGGAGGCTGTTCTCGAGCCCGTCCTCGTCCTTCGGTGAGGCTTTGCCGGTGGTCTTGTGCCAGATGAAATCCACGACCTTGGCTCCGGCGATGCCGGCGCCAAGGCTCAGTGCTACGCCCAGCAGTTTCATAAGCTGATTCATGGTGTCTCCTTCGATGGTGGCTCTTTTCTCAAGCCTAGCGTTTTCCTGTTGAGGTGAGACGCACCAGCACAGCCGGGAGCCCGCCGCCAGCCGCCGTGGTGGGTACGAACCTCTCAGGTGTAGAGTTGAAATTGCTAAACATACGACAGGGGAGCGCCGTCCATCCAGATGGACGGGCGCTGAGAGTGCGGCCTACCGCAGACCCTCGAACCTGATCCGGCTAGTACCGGCGAAGGGAGTCGAGTATCTCAGGGTGCCCGGCCGGTGGCACTCGCCATGGGCCCGGATACCCTCCCCTCCTGTACCTCAGGAGGTAAATTCACATGGCTTCATCAACTGCACCAACTCAAAACACGTCGACGCTGCGCGCCCGATATCAATGGCGCGTGGTCGACATTGTCGTTGCCTCGGTGGTGGCGGTCGCCGTCGGGGTGGTGTTCTTCGCCTGGTCGGCCGGCTACACGGGCATCGCTGCCTTGACCGGAGCGTTCCCGCCGTTGGCCGGTCTCTACACGGGTGGCTGGCTGATCGCGGGGGTACTTGGCGGTCTGATCATCAGGAAACCCGGAGCAGCCATCTACTGCGAAGTGCTGGCTGCAGCGGTTTCAGCGCTGCTGGGCACCCAGTTCGGGTTGACCACGTTGCTCTCCGGAGCCATTCAGGGCGTCGGGGCCGAGCTCATCTTCCTCTTGTTCCTGTACCGCAGGTGGAACCTCGGGGTGGCTTTGCTCGCCGGGCTTGGCGCGGGCCTGGCCCTCTCGATCAGCGAAAACATCCTGTACAACGCCCTCTGGGCCTTCGAATGGCAACTGATGTACGTGGTGTTCGCCTCGATCTCGGGCGTGATTATCGCTGGCCTGGTGTCGTGGCTGGCGGTCCGTGCCCTGGCCAAGACGGGGGTGCTGTCGGCTTTCGCCTCCGGACGAACGGCTGACGTCTAACCGGTATGGCTGACCACGGAAATACGCCGTCGGCCGTCAGCATCAGCGCGCAAGGCTGGAGCTGGCGGCACGCCGGCCGGAAAACCCCGGCGGTCCGGGACGTTGACCTGACAGTAGCGCCCGGAGAACGGGTGCTGCTGCTCGGTGCGTCAGGGTCCGGGAAGTCAACCCTGCTGCACGGGTTGGCTGGTGTCCTCGGCGATGAGGGGCAGGGCGAACAGCACGGTTCCCTCACCCTCGACGGGCGGCCTCCCGGTGAGGTGCGCGGTCGCGCGGGGCTGGTGCTTCAGGACCCGGACTCTCAGATTGTGCTGGCCAGGGTCGGTGACGAGGTGGCCTTCGGCGCCGAGAACCAGGCCGTACCGCGCGATCAGATCTGGCAGCGGGTTCGGCGGGCGCTCGACGACGTGGGGCTTGAGGTGCCGTTGGACCGGTCCACCAGTGCGTTGTCCGGCGGCCAGAAGCAACGCCTGGCGTTGGCGGCGGTGCTGGCGATGCAACCCGGGCTCCTGCTGCTTGACGAACCGACCGCCAATCTCGACCCGGCCGGTGTGCTGGAGGTAAGGGACGCCGTCGGGCGGGTCCTGGACCGCACCGGCGCCACCCTTGTGGTGGTAGAGCATCGGGTGGCGGTGTGGGCCGATGTGGTGGATCGGGTGGTGGTGCTGGCGGCCGACGGCGGGATCCTCGCCGACGGCCCCCCGGGCACGGTGCTGACCGACGCGTCGACCCGGGCCCGGCTGGCGGCGGCGGGGGTGTGGCTCCCCGGTCATCAACCGTCGGTTCCCCCGCAGCTATCCTCACCGGGGGAGGAGCTGCTTACTGCCAGGGGACTATCAGTGGCGCGGGCCAAGCGGGGACCGGCGGTGCTCGACGGCGTCGACGTCGCCCTCAACGCCGGCTCATCCCTGGGCATCGTGGGCCCCAACGGTGGCGGAAAATCGACGCTCGCGCTGACCCTGGCCGGGTTGTTGCCGGCGCGGGGAGGCCAGTTGGAGGCCGCACCGGCCCTCTCCCGCGGAGCCGGGAGTAGCCCGCACGCCTGGAAATCAGCGCAACTGGTGACCAGGATTGGGACGGTGTTCCAGGAACCCGAGCACCAGTTCCTCACCAACCGGGTGATCGACGAGCTGGAATTTGGTCCGCGCCGGCTAGGGGGTACTGACGAGGCGGCGGTCCGGCGGCGGGTGGATCCCATCGCCGAGCGGTTGAGGCTGACCTCCCTGCTGCAGGCAAACCCCTTCACCCTGTCCGGCGGTGAAAAGCGGCGGCTTTCGGTGGCGACCATGCTGGCAACAGACCCGGACATCCTGGTCCTGGACGAACCGACCTTCGGGCAGGATGCCAACACCTGGGCCGAACTCGTCGCGCTGCTTGCCGAACTGATCCAGGACGGTGGCAGCCTGCTGGCGGTCACCCACGACCAGGAGTTCACCGACGCGCTGGGCAGCAGGCTGCTACGGGTCGCCGACGGCAGAGCCGACGTGGAGGTGCGTCCGTGAGTGTTGACGTTCTGACCCCCCACCTCACGGGCCGGCTCCTGCCGCGGGCCAACCCGCTATCCAAACTGTTCGCTGCCGTGCTGGTCACCGTGGTGGTGATGCTCAGCATCGACTGGGTCAGCGCCGCCGTCGTCCTCGTGAGCGAGTTGCTGCTGCTCCCGCTGCTGGGGATCAGCGCCTGGCAACTGCTGAAGCGGACCTGGCCTCTGGTGCTGGCGGCAGTGGTTGCTGCCTACGGTACGGCGCTGCTCGCCGAGAAGACCGGCGCTGTCCTGCTGGAGTTCGGCCCAATTCTGTTCACCCAGGATTCGGTGAACTCGGGCATTGCGATTGGCCTGCGCGGGTTGGCCATCGCCCTGCCCGGAATTTTCCTGCTCACCACTACGGATCCGACGGACCTGGCCGATGCCCTGGCGCAAAAGCTGCGGATGCCGCACCGGTTTGTGCTCGGCGCGCTTGCGGGGCTGCGCCTCGTTGGGCTGCTGGTGGACGAATGGCGGACCCTCGGGTTGGCCCGGCACGCCCGCGGCGTCGGGTTTGAAGGCAATCCGGTAGCCCGGTTGAGGAATTTCCTGGGGCAGGGGTTCGGTCTGATTGTGCAGGCGATCCGGCGGGCCACCCGGCTCGCGGTGGCAATGGAGGCGCGCGGATTCGGGGCCGGCGACCGGACCTGGGCGAGGGAAAGCACTTTTACCCGGCTGGACCTCTGGGTCTGCCTCGCCGGGGTGCTGATCGCCGGGACCGCGGTGGCCGCGGCGGTGTGGGCGGGGACGTGGAACTTCCTGATCGGCGCCTCATAGGGGCGCCGGGTCGAAGTGGCCCACGAGCAGCGCAAGCAGCCGAGCCCAGCGCCCCTGCCAGGCCCGCTCAAGTGCAGCGGCTGCGTCGTCGGACGGGCCTGGCAGCGTCAGGAATCCGGTCAGTAGTCGGTGATGGGGCGCAACTCAACCGTGTATTCGGGCAGCAACTTCACCAGTTCCACCGCCACACCCAGATCGGGGACGTCCAACACGTAAAAACCACCCAACTGCTCGGCCGTTTCGGCGAACGGGCCGTCGGTGAGACTCACCTGGTCACCGCGGCGGCGCACCGTCGTCGCGGNGGTCGAGACGCTGGGGAGCGCCTCACCCGCGACGATCTTTCCCTGCTGGCGGGCCGCCTCGGAAAAGGCGTCGTGCTGGGCCATGTACTGTTCCACTTCGGCCTCGGTGGCGTTGGCCCAGATCGACTCATCCTGGTATAGAAACACTGCAATTTTCATTTAGCTGCCCTCGCGTGGTCGAATGATGGCCCGGATTTCAGCAGGCCCGGTGGTATCAGCCAACAACTCATTGACGAATTCCGCCAGTGCCTCCGGGGCGTCGGTTTCCACCAGGGAGAAACCGCCCAGCCGTTCGGCGGTCTCCGTGTACGGGCCGTCGTCATACCAACGCTCCCACCGCGCAGGATCCGCGCCGTGGTGGGCGGCTGCAGCTCGGCGCCGCCCGTCAAGAGGTGCCGACCCTCGGCGCAGCGCCTGGCGAACTCCTTCCCCTGACGGTTGGGGTAGGCCGGGTTCGACAACCGGCCTCAGGAAATTTTCGCCACCAACTCCGACAGCTCCCTGGTCAGCTCCGGGGTGGTGGTGATCGGCTGACCGTCAAGGGAGTTGACCGGTGCGAGGAGACGGATGCTGGAAATCAGCCACACGCCGTCGGCGTCGTACAGGTCAGCGGGCACCAGCGGGCCGTACCCGAGTTCCCAGCCGGCGGCCTTCGCCACGGTAAACAACGCACTCTGCGATGTGCCGGGGAGGATCCCGCTTTCCAGCTGCGGGGTCAGTAGGGTCTTGACGCCGTCCCGGACCCGTGCCAGGAGGACTGTCGACGTCGGACCCTCAAGGACCTTGCCGTCCGATGAGGTGAAGATGACGTCGTCGGCGTCGTGCGCCCGCGCGTACCGGACCGCCGCCATGTTGACCGCGTAGGACAGCGTCTTGGCACCCATGAGCAGCCACGGTGCCCGCTGCGCCACCGTGCTGTCATACCCGCGCTCCAGGAACAGGACCGCAAGCCCATCCCTGCGCTGCTGCTGGGTCTTCGCCGGCACCGGCGCCACCTGAACCCACGCCGTCGGGGCGTCAGCTCCCTCAACCCCACGGGTGACCATGAGCTTCACGGCAAGCTCAGTATCAGCCTGGACGTGAGCCCCGGCGGCGTACTCGTCGAGTGCGGTGGTGATGGCCCGCCGCCAGGCATCCTCGGACGGGAGATCAAGGTCAAGGGCCCGGGCTGATGAGGCGAGCCGGTCCAGGTGCGCCTGCACCTTCCGGGCTTCTCCGTTGAGGGCCAGCAGGGACTCGAATATGCCGTCCCCGCGCGTTGCGCCAAGGTCGGTCGCCATGAGCTGTGGCAGTGATGCGTCGACGACGCGGCCGTCGTCGTGGGCGGGATCCAGGAACACAAGAACAGTCATGCGATCAGCTTAGTTGCCTCACTGACGCGGATGACGGTGCCGCACCCCTCCTATTTTCCCGTGCCAACCGGCACCGGATAGAATTTCATCAGTAGTGTTACCAACGGCACGCGGCCTCGTAGTAACGGGGCAGACCCCAAAGAACGGACAGTTATTGTGATCGGATTTATCGTTGCAGGACTCATCATCGGCGCGCTGGCACGGCTGATCAAGCCCGGGAAGCAGAACCTTGGGCTGCTGGCCACGCTCCTGCTGGGACTTGCCGGTTCAGTGATCGGCGGCGTCATCGCGAACCTTCTCGGCACCGGGGGCATCTTCGAGCTGAACGTTTTCGGATTCATCGTAGCGGTCATCGCCTCAGTACTGCTGATCGGCGTCGCCGAGGGCGTTAGCGGCCGTCGCAAAGTCCGCCGCTAGGTCAGCCTGGGGGCCGGATCTCACCAGAAACGGCCCCCAGCGCCAGCCTTGCCGGTTGCAAGCGGCGGACCTTGGCCTGGGGGCCGTTCCTGCGGTGAAACGACGCGCAGCGGCCCCATCGCAGCCAATTCCAGACTGCAGCGGCCCCATTCATCAGCCTTAGCTATCCGGGAACGCGGACCCGAGGCCTGACAGCACGCCGAACGCTTTGGTGCGCACCTCTTCCCACTCATCGTCCGGATCCGAATCGGCAGTGATCGCTCCTCCGACGCCCAGGCTGAGCCGGGTGCCGCCGCCGTCGTCCTCAAGCACCAGGGTGCGAATGACGACGGCGAGGTCCGCTGCACCGGTCAGGGAGAAGTAGCCGACGGCGCCCGAATACACCCCGCGCGGGGCAGCCTCCAGCTGGTCAAGGATGGCCATGGTGCTGATTTTCGGTGCCCCGGTCATCGACCCGGCCGGGAACGCCGCGGACACGGCCTCGGTCCGGGAGACGCCCGGCCGCAACTGGGCGTCGATGGTGCTGACCATCTGGTGCACGGTGGCGTAGCTTTCAATCTCACACAACCGGCTGACGATCACGCTGCCGGGGACTGCAACGTGCGAGAGGTCGTTACGTAACAGGTCAACGATCATGATATTTTCCGCGCGATCCTTCAGAGAGGTCTGAAGGTCCGTTCGGAGGGCCAGGTCCGCCGCCGGGTCCGACGAACGACGG
>NZ_ALPM01000028.1:0-7876 GCF_000294595.1 Arthrobacter sp. TB 23
CCCGCCGTCACCCAGGGCCGGTTCGATCAGGAACGCCGCCGTGTCGTTCGGTGCGGTGCGGGTCTGCAGCAGGTAATCGAGTTCCTTCAACGCGAACTCCACCGTGGCAGCCTCGTCCCACCCGTACCGGTACGCATACGGGAACGCGGACATGTGCACACCGGACATCAACGGAGAGAACCCGGCAGAGAACTTCGTCCCGGCAGTGGTCAACGACGCCGCAGCGACCGTCCGGCCGTGGAAGCCGCCCTGGAACACCACAATGTTCGGCCGGCCCGTGGCCATCCTAGCCAGACGGACCGCAGCCTCCACCGCCTCCGAACCCGAATTGGCGTAAAACACCGAATCCAGGCCCTCAGGCAACACCTCACCGAGCTTCTCGGTCAACTCCAGCAACGGCTTATGCATCACTGTGGTGTACTGCGCATGAATAATTTTGCCCACCTGCTCACGGGCAGCTTCCACCACCCGCGGATGGCAGTGACCCGTACTCGTCACACCAATACCGGTCGTGAAATCCAGGTAGGACTGGCCATCAGTAGCATGGATCCAGCTGCCCAGGGCGTGATCAACCACCAAAGGAGTTGCTTGCTTCAAAAGAGGACTAAGGGAAGTCATGCGTTCTATGATCCACGTCACATCTGCTTATTGTCAACAATCAGGTGATCACGCAGTCCCATGCCACGGCAGCATCCACGCGAGTTATGTGATTCAGAGCACATGCAGTAGATTGTAAACAATCTACTGCCGTTTGGAGGTGTCCTTTGCTGTTCAGCGAAGAGGAGTACGCGGTACGCCTTGCTGGCGCACGGGTTCGGATGGACAATCAGGGCCTTTCGGCCTTACTGGTAACCGACCCGGCGAATATCTACTATCTGACCGGGTACAACGCGTGGTCCTTTTATACCCCGCAGGTGGTCTTCGTGCCTGCTGATGGACCCATGCTCTTCTTTGCCAGGGCCATGGATGCCAGCGGTGCCTCCCGCACAAGCTGGCTGCCTTCGGAGTGCATCGTGGGGTACCCGGAACAGTATGTCCACCGGCCGCATGTGCATCCCTTTGACTGGGTTGCCTTTGCGCTGCGGGAGCGCTATCTCATCGCCCCCGCAGCCAAGGGTTGTGTGGGGCTGGAAATGGATTCGCACTTTTTCTCCCCAAAGGCGTACCGTTCCCTCGTCAACGCCATTCCCGAATGGACCCTGGTGGATAGCTTCGAGCTGGTGAACTGGGTCCGTTCCATCAAGTCCCCCGCAGAAGTGCAGCTGATGCGCGGCGCAGCGCAGGTCTGCATGGCAGCGATGCAGGCTGCCGTCGAAACGATCGACGTCGGCGTCCGCCAATGCGACGCCGCTGCCGCCATCAGTCAGGCCCAGATCAAGGGCGCCGGCGGCATCGGCGGAGACTATCCGGCAATTGTGCCGATGCTCCCCACCGGGGAGGCCGCGGACACTCCGCACCTGACCTGGAGCGAGGACCGCTTCGAGGCCGGCCAGGCCGTGGTCATCGAACTGGCCGGCGCCCACCAGCGCTACCACGTCCCGCTGGCGCGCACCCTGACCCTGGGCAAGAAGCCGGACCGCCTTGGAAAGTTGGCCGACGCCGTCGCCGACGGGCTGAACGCGGTGCTGACCGAGGTGCAGCCCGGTGTTCCCGTGAGCGAGCTTGCCCGGGCCTGGAACTGGACGCTGGCCAAGTACGGCCTGGAAAAGCCATCCCGCATTGGTTACTCGATCGGCGTCGGCTATCCGCCGGACTGGGGGGAGCGCACGATTTCCATCCGCTCCGAGGACGAATCCGTCCTGGCGGAGAACATGACCTTCCATGTGATCGGCGGAATGTGGATGGACAACTACGGCTACGAACTCTCCGAATCGATCCGCGTCACCGCCGACGGCGTGGAAACCTTTACCAGCTACCCCCACGAACTCATCCAGAAAGGCGGCTAGGCCATGACTGTTGACCACTTTGCCACCCGATCCCGCACCCCACTGCCTTTGGCTGATCGTACAGCCGACCTCGTAGGCTCGGTCATTGATTCCAGCACTTCCCTGCTGGCCGCGCAGACGCACGACATTGTCCGCTTCGCCATGGGCTCTCCGGCGGACGAAGCCATCCCGCTGGCTGAGTTCCGCGACATCGCGGACAAGGTCATCGACCACAGCTCCATGACCTACGGCGCCACCGAGGGCGAGCCTGTGCTGGTGAAGGCCCTCGTGGAATACCTGGCCGGCACCTCCGACCCGACCTCCGAGGAACGAGTCACCATTACCGCCGGCGGCATGCAGGGCCTTGACCTGGCGTGCAAGATCTTCATCAACCCTGGTGACCTTGTCATCGTGGAAAGCCCGACCTACACCAATGGCAGCGCCACTGCACTGAGCTACGGCGCTGAGCTGCTCGAGGCACCCATGGACGAGAACGGGCTCATTGTGGAGGCGCTGCCAGAGCTGGTGAGGGCTGCGGGCCGTACGCCCAAGGCGATCTACACCATCCCGAACTTTCAAAACCCCTCCGGGACCACGCTCTCCCTGCCGCGCCGCCATCAGCTTCTGGAGCTGGCGCACGAGTGGAACTCGGTCATCATTGACGATGACCCGTACGGGTTGCTGCGTTTCGAAGGCGAAGACCTGCCCTCGCTGCAGGCGCTGAGCCCCGGGGACCCGCTGTTGTTCTCCGTCCGGACCTTCTCCAAGATCCTGGCCCCGGGCCTGCGCGTGGGCTGGGTTGACACGGATCCCGCGTTGCGCCAGCTGGTCATCAATGCCAAGCAGGCCATGGACACCTGCGCCAATGTTCCAGCCCAGCACATTGTTGCGGAGTTCATCCGCCGCGGCGGCCTGGACAGCCACCTCGCCAGTCTGCGCACGGAGTACAAACGCCGCAAGGACTCCATGCAGGAAAGCCTGCGCCGACACCTGGGCGACAGGGTCACCACCACCGATCCCAAAGGCGGCTTTTTCCTCTGGCTTACGCTCCAGGGCGAGGACGCACAGATCTCCACCACCAAGCTCTTCGAGACGGCGCTGGCCGAAGGCGTAGCCTTCATCCCGGGGCCGGCCCTGTCCGCCAGCGGAAAGTTCGGCGACGCCCTGCGGCTCTGCTTCGCCTCCACCACACCCGAACGGGCGGAGGAAGGCATCATGCGGCTCCGCCGCGCCATGGACCGTGAATTGGACGCCCGGAAAGACGGAGCCAGCGCTTGAAAACCGCCGCTCTTGAGCAGAAGGCACAGCGGGATCCTGCCCAGCCCGCCTTGGAACAGCAGGTCCTTAAGCTGATCAACGAGGACGACATCGTCGCGCTGACCACTGCCCTGGTAGCCGCTGCCGGAGAAAACCCCGGCGGCACCGAGGAGGCAACGGTGGAGGTCCTGAAAAGCTTCAGCACGGGTGCAGGCCTTGAAGTGGCAACTCAAACGGTAGCGCCGGGACGGCCGAATTTCACGGCCGTCCTGCCCGGAGGAGCACGGCCGGGTCTGCTTTTTCTGGCCCATTCTGATGTAGTGCCAGCAGGGACCGGCTGGGAGCGTCCGCCGTTTGAGCCATTCGTACGGGACGGCAGACTCTTCGGCCGCGGTTCCACCGACATGAAGGGCGGACTGGCAGCAGTCCTTATTGCCCTGAAGGCCCTTAAGGATGCTGGGGCAGAACTGCCCGGAAACGCGGCACTGGCCTGCACGGTGGACGAGGAGGACCTGGGCATTGGCATACGGGCCTTCACCCCCGCCGCGTTGGCGAATCCGGCGTTTTCCTACTCGGGATGCGTGGTGGCCGAGCCCACCGACCTCGAAACGGTGATCTGCTGCCGCGGCGACAGCTACATCGAGCTGAAAGTCACCGGCAAATCGGCCCACTCCGGCCGTCCCGTTGACGGCCGGAACGCCATCGACGCCGCCGCGAAAATCCTGGAACTTGTCCGTGCGGACCACGACAGGCTCCAGGCAGACCAGGACGCCCTGCTGGGCTCCGGAAGCTGGAGCATCGGCCTCATCCGGGGCGGGACCGGAACATCCATGGTGGCTGCCGAGTGCACCGTTTCCCTAGACCGCCGGCTCATGCCCGACGACGACGCCCAGCTGATTCTGGACCGGCTCCGCACGCAGATCAGCGAAGCCCGCATTGATACTGATGGCATCTCGGTGAAGGCAGCTGTCACCATGGAGATGCCGGGCTTCCGAACTCCCGAGGATCACCTGCTGGTGACCAACTCGGTCGCCGCACTGGCCGACGCCGGCGTGAGCAGCGATGTCACCGGCTGGACGGCTGCCTGCGACGGTGGCTTTATCGCCCGCGACCTCGGCGTCCCCGCCATCGTGATGGGACCTGGCGGACTCAACGACCAGGCCCATCAGGTCAACGAATCGGTGAGTATCGCCGAGCTTGTGGCGGCGGCCCGCGCCTACGCCCTCATGTGCCTGCGGCACAACGCTAACTGACTGACCGCAGAATGAAGAACGGCTGGCTGCACGTTATGTGTAGCCAGCCGTACTTCCTCGCTTAGGTATCCGGCTTTGACTCAAAGTCGTCAGCGGGAGAAGGTCAGCGTCTCATCGCGCGCAAACACATTTCCGGGAACCCAGCCCGTGTCGCCGTTGAGCAGCAGATTGCTGCGGCCGTAGAAGACAGCCAGGTCAACGATGGTATGGACCTCACCCGTGTCCGAATGCGCCTCGTTGCCATGCGAAGCCGTCTTCAGATCATTGGACGTGAATGTGAACTGACAAACGTCGCCGGGGATCGGTGAGACCGCGGTGTTCTCGGCCCCGGGCTCCTTCGGATCGAAGGCCGGAAACAGATTGTCGATCTCGTTCCGGGCGTACTTGCCGTGGAACACCTGACTACTCTGCGGCAGGGCGTCCCAGACCGCTTTGCTGGTGCGAGGCGCGACATCGTCGAGGAGGAGCGCCCCCGGGATTGAGGTGCATATTAAAAGTGCACGCTGCTTACTTCCGGGTTGATCTCAGGCTATGTGGGCTGCGTCAAGATTGTCCACAATCTCACCGCCCTTCTTTCATGATTCAAGGGTTCATGGCGGCACGCACTCGACCGAAGTATTATTGTCGACAATAAAAACCAGGTCCAGTTGACGAGAGGACCTGCATGAGCCAAAACGAAGAAACTGCATCCACCAGCGTTAGGGGCAGCAACCGCGTGAAGCACGGCATAGTCGAGATACTCAAGGGCGGCGTCATCGTGGACGTCGTCAACGTCGGGCAGGCCCGCATTGCTGAGGATACCGGCGCCATGGCAGTCATGGGGCTGGAACACGTTCCCGCCGACATCCACGCCCAGTGCGGCGTGTCCCGTAGGTCCGATCCGGACATGATCGAGACAATCATCGCGGCCGTGGCCGATCCCGGCCATAACGAAGGTCCGGATCGGCCACTTCGTCGAGGCGCAGGTCATTCAGACCCTCGGTGTGGATGACATCGACGAGTCCGAGGTCCTGCCCCGGCCGACTACGCCAACCACATCGACAAGTAAAACTTCACTATTCCCTTCGTCTGCGGCGCCACGAACCTCGGTGAGGCCCTGCGCCGCATCAACGAGGGCGCGGCGACGCTCCGTTCCGCGCGTGAAGCCGGCACCGACGACGTCTCCATCGCCACCACCCACATGCACCAGATCCGCTCCTAGATCAAGAAGCCCGCCGGCATGGCCGAGGACGAGCTCTACGTCGCCACAAAGGAACTGCAGGCCCCTACGAGCTGGTCAAGGAAGTAGCCGCCACCGGCAAGCTCCCGGTCGTGCTGTTCACCGCCAACGGCATCGCCACCGTGACTGACGCCGTGATCACCACCGCGGATTATGCCGAGGCCGACGCCGACCGGCCCGCCTTCTGGACGAAGCAGGCCCGCGAGCTGCTGACCTGGAACAAGGACTTCAGCCAAGCCTGGACTGGCGCCATCTACTTTGAGGGCGAACCCAGCGATACCCGGACCTACACGTATGCCCAGCTCACCGACGAGGTCAAGAGGGCCGCCAACTGAAGGACGTCGCACAGGGCCATGAAGTAGGCGATGCCACCACCCTCGCTGACAACACCGTCATGGCACTGATCGCCAGCTCACCGCGCAAGTAAATCTGATCACTCAAGTAGAGTACGGCGACGGCGCTTCCCACGACGGTGGGCGGCGCTGTCGCCGTCGCATGTCATTCCCTGGTGCGGAAGAGGGCTACCTGGTTGGGTGGGGAGCTACTTCGTGACGTAGCCCAGCTTCTTGTCCACCCGGTTGACCAGGGGCCTGCTGTGCAGCCAGAGGCCCAGGTTCTTTTCGAATTGGTTGGCCAGCGTCTCACGCCAGCCCAAGACATCGCCGGACATGTGGGCGGAAATGTGGACGTTGTCCATGCCCCAGAACGGGTGGTCGGCCGGCAGCGGTTCTACATGGAAGACATCCAGCGAGGCTGCCGCGATGGCACCGCTCCGGAGGGCCTCCACCAGAGCGTCTTCGTCAACGAGGGCGCCCCGGCCGACATTCACCACGTGCGCGGATGGCTTCATCGCCTGCAACACTTCGGTGCTGAGGATGCCGCGGGTGTCCTCGGTCAGGGGGGCGATCATCACCATGTGGTCTGCCCAGCCGGCGTGGCTGGCCAGGTCTGCGCTGGAAACCACCTCGTTGAAGTCGGCATCCTGGCCGCGCACGGTTCGCCCGGCGCCGAGGACATTCAGGCCCACGGCTTTCAGGAGCCTGGCCGTAGCCCGACCGATGCCCCCGGTGCCGACTACCAGGGCGTTCTGCCCGGCTGTCCGCTGGACTTCGCGGTGCTGCCACACCTTCTGCTGCTGAAGGTCCTTGCTGATATGCAGCTGCTTGTCGTGCGCGAGGACCGAGGCAAGCACAAACTCCGCGATGGACTCGTCGAAGGCGCCGTGGGCGTTGGTGACCAGAACGTCGGACTCGCGCAGTTCATCGAAGAGCAGGGAGTCCACGCCCGCCGCCGCAACATGCACCCAGCGAAGCGAATCGGCCTGCTGCCAGGCATCCCGTAGTGCAGTGGAGAAGAAGTCCCAGAGAAAAATGACCTCGGCGCCCGGAAGCGCCCCGGCCAGCCCGGCCGCATCTGTCATCACCACATCGGCGTGCTGCCGGATGTTATCGAGGTTATGGGGAGGAGTAACCCCCTCCGTCGTCAGAATGACAACCTTTGGCCGGCTCGTTGTGTCCGGCGTCTTATTTAGCGTGTCCACGCCTCCACTCTAGTTGCACGTGGCGATTGTTGACAATCATTCAATGTGGGGGACAATTGTGTCTATGACTTCCCTTAGTCCTCTTTTGAAGCAAGCAACTCCTTTGGTGGTTGATCACGCCCTGGGCAGCTGGATCCATGCTACTGATGGCCAGTCCTACCTGGATTTCACGACCGGTATTGGTGTGACGAGTACGGGTCACTGCCATCCGCGGGTGGTGGAAGCTGCCCGTGAGCAGGTGGGCAAAATTATTCATGCGCAGTACACCACAGTGATGCATAAGCCGTTGCTGGAGTTGACCGAGAAGCTCGGTGAGGTGTTGCCTGAGGGCCTGGATTCGGTGTTTTACGCCAATTCGGGTTCGGAGGCGGTGGAGGCTGCGGTCCGTCTGGCTAGGATGGCCACGGGCCGGCCGAACATTGTGGTGTTCCAGGGCGGCTTCCACGGCCGGACGGTCGCTGCGGCGTCGTTGACCACTGCC
The DNA here is from genome assembly GCF_000294595.1 of Arthrobacter sp. TB 23. Taxonomy (NCBI): domain Bacteria; kingdom Bacillati; phylum Actinomycetota; class Actinomycetes; order Micrococcales; family Micrococcaceae; genus Arthrobacter; species Arthrobacter sp. TB 23. Next base: position 7,676 of record NZ_ALPM01000028.1, read on the forward strand.
GGGACGAAGTTCTCTGCCGGGTTCTCTCCGTTGATGTCCGGTGTGCACATGTCCGCGTTCCCGTATGCGTACCGGTACGGGTGGGACGAGGCTGCCACGGTGGAGTTCGCGTTGAAGGAACTCGATTACCTGCTGCAGACCCGCACCGCACCGAACGACACGGCGGCGTTCCTGATCGAACCGGCCCTGGGTGACGGCGGG